>JBBSBT010000111.1:0-8206 GCA_038250985.1 Bacteroidales bacterium | reverse complement strand
GTCGAATTACCGAATTGTTCAAATATTCATAATTTTCTGTTCATTCCCGTATTTTTCCCACCTTTGCATCATGAGTTTACAATTTCCACTGATCACGGTTCTTGGCCCGACTGCCGTTGGTAAAACGACATTTGCGGCACAACTTGCTGCTGTAATCAATGCCGGGATTATCAGCGCTGATTCACGCCAGGTTTTCAGGGGAATGGATATAGGAACCGGAAAGGATTTGAAAGATTACCGGGTTGGTGAGCTGGTCATTCCCTCTTACCTGATTGATATTGCTGAGCCCGGGACCGAATATAATGTATTTCAGTTTCAGCGTGATTTTTCAAATGCTTATAATTTGATTGTTTCTGGTGGAAAAACACCGGTATTATGCGGAGGCACAGGCATGTATCTTGAATCTGTCTTGTTGGGTTACCACCTTATCGAAGTTCCTGTAAGCGAAAACCTGAGATCACAATTAAACGAACTTTCGGATGCAGATCTTATCACGCAAATATCTTCATTGCGCCCTCTGCATAATACGACCGATATCCTGGATCGCGAACGTTTGATCAGGGCCGTTGAGATAGAACTGTTCAAGCAAAATCATGGAAATGAATATGTTGAAAACGATTTTAGCCATAGCCCGGTATTCGGAATACGATTTGAGCGTAAGACCATCCGCGAACGGATAACCTCCAGGCTAACCCAACGGTTAAATGAAGGAATGATTGAAGAGGTTCAGCAATTGCTTGATAAAGGTGTAAGTAGTGAACGCCTGATGTTTTATGGTCTTGAATACAAATATATAGCCTTGTTCCTGGCAGGAGAATTGGATTATAACAAAATGTTTGCATTGTTAAATACGGCAATACACCAGTTTGCCAAGCGTCAAATGACCTGGTTCCGGCGCATGGAAAATAAAGGAGTAAATATTTTCTGGCTCGATGGGGAAGATGGTCTGACTTCTAACCTGGATAAAGCAATCATGTATTTGAACTCCTATCAGGCCGGAACCAGGCAACCGTAGAGTCATTATTTTTCAATGATAATTTTTTATAGTTAAACAATATTATAAATATGTTGTTTAATAATTGTATAAAATCATTAAACATAAAATTCAGTCATGTACTTTAAAAATTTTATCATTGCTGCTTTGCTTTTATTTTCCGTGGGATTATCGGCACAAACAGGTTCCGTTAAAGGCAGGGTATTCGATGTTAAAAACAATGATCCGCTGCCGTTTACAAACATTATTATCAGCGGAACCAGCATCGGTTCAACCAGCGATATCGATGGTAATTTTTTATTTACCGGTCTGACGGCCGGATATATTAAACTGGAGGCCTCTGCCATAGGTTTCGAGCGGGTAATGACGGAAGAAATTCTCATTACAAATTCAAAAGTTGCTTCTTTGGATATCGGCATGAAGGAGAATGCAGTTCAGATAAGCGGTGTGGAAGTTACTGCTGCAGTATTCAAACGTGTTGAGGAAAGTCCGTTATCATTAAAATCTATTGGAATTGCACAAATTGAAAAAAGCCCGGGATCTAACCGTGATATATCCAAGGTCATACAATCCCTGCCTGGTGTTGCCTCTTCGGTTTCGTTCCGTAACGATATCATTGTAAGGGGAGGGGGGCCGTCGGAAAACAAGTTTTTACTCGACGGAATCGAAATACCGAATCTGAATCACTTTGCAACACAAGGCGCTTCGGGTGGCCCGGTTGGCATAATTAATACTGATTTTCTCCGCGAAGTTGATTTTTACTCAGGCGCTTTCCCTGCAAGCAGGGGCAATTCGTTGAGTTCGGTAATTGATATGAAACTTATTGACGGAAACACAGATCGTTTAGTTTACCGTGCAACTCTGGGAGCCAGCGAGATGGCCTTGAGCGTCAATGGTCCTGTTAGTAAAAAAACCAATGTGCTTTTTTCGGTCCGGCAATCCTACCTTCAATTCCTTTTCGGTGTAATCGGATTACCCTTCCTTCCTACATTTAACGATTACACCCTAAAGGTGAAGACAAAATTCAATGTTAAAAATGAACTAACTATTATTAGCATTGGTGCCCTCGATAAATTCAAGCTGAACACTGGGATAAAAGATCCCAGCGAGGAGCAACAGTATATTCTTGATTATCTGCCTATTAACAATCAATGGAATTACGCTATCGGGGCAAACTACCGGCATTACCGCGATAACTCCTATTCCACATTTGTGCTTAGCCGCAATATGCTTTACAATGAAGCCTACAAATTTAAAGGGAACAACGAGAGCGATCCTGCCAATAAAACAATTGATTATTCCTCATACGAGATAGAGAATAAACTGCGTTACGAAGAGGTTACACGGATCAACGGGTATAAGATATCTTACGGCGCGGGCACCGAATTTGCCAAATATAAAAACAGAACTTTCCTTCAGGTTTTTATTCCATCAGGAATTGATACCATTACCTCGGTCAGGTATTCTTCTGATCTTAATTTATTTAAATGGAGCGTGTTTGGCCAGTTGAGCAAAAGTTTGGTGAATGACAGACTTACCTTATCGTTTGGTGTTCGTTCCGATGCCAACAGTTATTCTCCGGCTATGTCGAACCTTTTAAAACAACTTTCACCCAGGGTTTCGGCATCTCTCGGTGTAACAAACAAACTGACAATTAATTTCAATACAGGCAGGTATTTCCAACTCCCTGCATACACAACACTGGGTTACCGTTCGCAAGACGGCGAATTGCTTAATAAAACAAATGGTTTACGGTATATACAGGCCGATCATATAGTGGCGGGTATCGATTACAGACGAAACGATAACTCGAAGATCACACTCGAGGGATTTTATAAGTTCTATAACTATTACCCGTTCTCACTCCGCGACTCGGTATCCCTCGCCAGTAAAGGAGCCGATTTTGGCGTGGCCGGCGACGAAGCAGTTATACCCACTTCGAAAGGGAAAGCCTGGGGTGCTGAATTATATTACCGGGAAAAATTGAGTCGCATGCTCGATGTAACTGTTTCATACACCTGGGTCAGGTCATCGTTTAAGGATAAATACGGCGATTTCATACCGTCAGCCTGGGATAACAGGTATATCCTGAATATGACAGCCTTGGCTTCGTTGAAGCGAAATTGGGACATTGGGATAAAATGGCGCTTTGTGGGCGGTGCTCCCTATACCCCATATGATTTGGATCGCTCTTCTTTGATCGAAGCATGGGACGTTAAAGGCCAGGGTTATCTGGATTATAATCGTTATAATACAAACCGGCTGGGTGGATTTCAACAGCTCGACCTGAGAGTTGATAAGGAGTATTATTTTAAGAAATGGTCACTAAACCTGTACCTTGATATACAGAACCTGTATAATTTTCAATCGAAACAACCTGCTGAACTGCTGCAGGTTCGAGGCGAAAATGGCCAGCCGGTCATTAATCCTGACGATCCTTCGCGGTATGTACTGAAGTCCATTTCAAGTGCATCAGGCACTGTACTTCCAACCGTTGGAATTATTGTTGAACTTTAAATCACATAGCTATGAGAAAGTATACTTCCATTTTTCTTCCTGCTTTGCTTATAGGATCTGTCACTTTCGGATTTTTTACAGCGTGCAACCCGGGAAGACAAGGAATAAGTTCAAAAGCCCGTGAATCAGATAGTATTTCAATTCTTTCGGACAATCCGCAAGGAGAGGGAAGAACGTTGGAAATAGAAATGATAAAAGGCAAGGCGCATAACCATCCGACTTTTGTGATATGGATGGAAGACACGGCTGGCAATTACATTCAAACACTGTTTATAACGAGATCAATCGGGCAGGGTGTATTCAAATATGGCGACAAATCCACCGGAAAGTGGAAACCGGGAGAGGTGCGACGTCCGGCAGCTTTGCCTTATTGGGCGCATAAAAGAGGAATCCTGGCGGAAGATGGATTGCCACTTCCAACACCCAAAAATAAAATTCCTGATGCCATAACCGGAGCCACACCAACTGGTAGTTTCATGCTTGATACCCGGACTGATAATTTGAAATCGGGTAAAATTGTGGTTCTGATGGAAATAAACCAACCCTGGGACTGGAATGAATACTGGACAAATAACCGTTATCCCGGGGACATCGAATACAAAACATCCTGCCAGCCGGCCGTAGTTTATTCAGCAGCACTCGATCTGGATTATCCTGGTAATAATGTTGAATTAAAACCCGTTGGTCACAGCCATTATTCGGGGGAAACAGGAGATTTGTACCCCGATCTTTCTACACTCACTACAGCCTTGCATATTGCCGAAAAAATTACAGTGAGTGTAAAATAAAAAAAGAGTGTTACTTTTCGCAGGTTGTCCCTCTTTGTGTCACTCTTTTTTAGTATTCTGCGTAATAAGAAATGAGTTCCGGAACTTATACGTCCTGTGCCTTATCAGTTAGCATAGGCACAAACCGGAACGTGCCGTGAGTTACGGTTTCCACCTTGGTTTCCGAAATTTTTATAATTCGGGTCATAATCTGACTATCGCCCTTCCCAACCGGAGCAACCAGTATACCTCCAATTTTTAGTTGGGTGACCAATGCATCAGGTATATAAGGTGCGGCTGCAGTAATGAGTATCCTGTCGAACGGTGCATGGGCAGGTAATCCGGCATAACCATCGCCGTAAAATAAGCGGATACGGTAATGAAGCGGCGGGTCCGATGATTTCAATGTGTCATACAACAATTTCTGTCGTTCAATTGTAAACACCCTGGCTCCCATTTCGGCAAGAATGCTGGCCTGGTAACCCGATCCGGTCCCGACTTCGAGTACACGCATCCCTTTTTCAACCTGTAAGAGTTCACTCTGAAAGGCGACGGTATAAGGTTGCGAAATGGTTTGTCCTGAGCCTATCGGGAATGCTTTGTCTTCGTATGCAAACTCCAGGAATGAAGAATCGAAAAAATAGTGCCTTGGAATTTCATTCATCGCTTTCAACACATTTTCATCTGTTATGCCTTTGGTGCTAAGCAAATCGATAAGCTTTTTCCGTAATCCTTTATGCCTGAAAGTGTCTGTGCGTAAGGTTGCTGCCATATGAGTAGTAGAAAATTTTCAAGTTGCGAATGTAATTAACAATACGGTTTATTGAAAGCCGGCAATGGAAAAATATTTTTTATTATTCAGAATCAAAATAAATATTGCGATAAGATAATCAGAACCGAAAAACATTCATATCTTTGCAAAGTTTTAAAAGAACCCACTCTGAATTTTCCTGATTTTTCGCGGCATATATTCTAAGACACCTTTCTTCAGGTTTTTACATGAAAGTATAATATTAATTCATACGATTTAAACTCCCATTTATTCGTCCAATCAATCCAATTCGCATGTACGATAAGAGCGAACTCGAAAGTAAGCTGCTCAATGAATTGCGTGAAATCGCAAAGCAGTTAAACATTCGCAAAAGTGATACAATGAAAAAACAGGATCTGGTATACCAGATTCTCGATCAGCAAGCTGCCAATCCAACTCCTGACATTCTGGAAGCAGAAAAAAAAGCGCGTGTCTTCCCACAGAAAGGCGCCCGCCAGCGTATTCCTGTCGATAAGATCAAGGAAGCACGTAAGGTAGAGGTTAAACCCAATCAGGAACCAGATGTTAAACCGGTGAAAAAAACAGAAAGTGAACCTCCTGTAATAAAGGAGGAAAAAACTGCTGCTGTTGACACTGAAAAAACTGAAAAAATAGAAAAGCCTGCAGATAAACCCGAACCTCAGAAACGTGTTGTAACGCCTTACGAACCCCGTAGGACTTTCAACAGGGATAGTAACAAAACTGATGATGATACCCCTTCGGTTAAATCATTCGAACGTCCTGAATCAACAAATGTTCCCGCCTGGGAACTCCAGGAATTCCATGAGCGCCGCCGCCGGGGTCGTCGTCCGCAGGACAGAGACGATAATACCGTGACACCGGAAGCAAATGCGGATGGTACTGCAACACCTGTTTCAGAAAAACCGGCAAGAAATAATGACTGGAAACCCAAACCCAGAAACTCCAGCCGGGAAGATGATGCTGCTCTTACTGAAGAAAAGTCTGGTATTCAGGACGAATTTATTCCTTCATTCGATTTTAAAGAACCGGAGGTTGAAGTCCTGAGTCGTCATGAAATCGTCCAGGAGGAAGATGCTGATCTGGTTCCGGTTGATAACGGAAATATTCAGGGCGAGCCAGCCCGGACTAACGATATAACGCGCGATATGCGTTATGGCCGCAATGATCGTGGCGATCGTTCCGATCGCAAACCGCAGCCTCAGCAGCAAGCACAACCCCCGCGTGAAGATTATTCCTGGGAATTTGAGGGAATAGTTTCCTGTGAAGGCGTTCTCGAAATGATGCCTGATGGTTATGGCTTTCTGCGTTCGTCCGATTATAACTACCTGAGCTCACCTGATGATGTGTATGTATCACAGTCGCAGATAAAACTCTTCGGACTCAAGACCGGTGACACCGTAAAAGGAACAATCCGCCCGCCTAAAGAAGGCGAAAAGTATTTCCCGTTGGTAAAAGTTGAAAATATCAATGGAAAGCTTCCCGAAGAAATCCGCGATCGTATTCCTTTTGATTACCTTACACCTTTGTTTCCTGAAAAGAAATTCAAACTTACAGGCCATCCTGGATCAAGTATCAGCACAAGGATTATCGATCTTTTCAGCCCGATCGGAAAAGGACAACGTGGACTTATCGTTGCCCAGCCAAAGACGGGTAAAACTGTATTGCTGAAAGAAATTGCAAATGCCATTGCCTATAATCATCCTGAAGCCTATCTTATTGTTTTGCTGATCGATGAGCGTCCGGAGGAAGTTACCGATATGGCACGAAATGTGAAAGCTGAAGTTATTTCATCCACTTTTGATGAACCGGCCGACCGTCATGTCCGTATTGCAAACCTGGTTCTCGAAAAAGCAAAACGTCTTACTGAATGTGGTCATGATGTGGTTATTCTTCTCGATTCAATCACCCGTTTGGCGAGAGCTTATAATACAGTTGCTCCTGCTTCTGGAAAAGTACTTTCAGGCGGTGTTGAAGCTAATGCTTTGCAGAAACCGAAAAGATTCTTCGGTGCTGCACGCCAGATTGAAAATGGCGGTTCGCTTACCATCATTGCAACTGCACTTACTGAAACCGGTTCGCGTATGGATGAGGTTATTTTCGAGGAATTTAAAGGAACCGGTAACATGGAACTCCAGCTTGACCGAAAACTCTCGAACAAACGAATTTTTCCGGCTATTGATATCGTGGCATCCAGTACCCGCCGCGATGACCTGTTGCTCGAAAAAGATGTTCTCCAGCGTTTATGGGTTCTGCGCAATCACCTGGCTGATATGAATCCGATCGAAGCTATGGATTTCCTGAGAGATAAAATGAAATTCACACAAACCAACGAAGAATTCCTGGTTTCCATGAATGGATAAGTAAGGAATGAAGTTAACCCCGGCAATTTTACTTTTCGGGCAAAAAAAAGAAGGCCAATGTTAAATCGGCCTTCTTTTTTTTGTTTCGATGCAACGGATTATTTCTTAACCGCTGGTGGTTTGGGATTGTTATTATGCATTCTCTCCATGAGTGTTTTTTGAAATTCGCGCTCGGAGTCATATAATTTCAATACTTTAACTGCAGGAAGCACTGATTTGAATTTGGCATGATACTCTTTACGCAGATCTAAAAACTTCTGTGCTTCAATAATTTGGTTATCAAGCATTGCGGAGGCTTCATTCTCAGTTAATTTATCTACATCCACTTTGTCTAAATCACTTGTTTGTCTGAACGATTTTCTCAATTCATGACGTTTGGCTTCGTATTCATTATATACAGGCCAGAAAACTTTCGCTTCTTCTGGTGTGAGACTAAGTTTTTGTGTTATAAATGCAATGTGCTGTGATTCTATCTTTTCGTGGTTTGCACTGTGATGATCTCCTTTTTGCTGTTGTGCGCTTGCAGGGATTGACGACATTAAAAATGCCAGGATTACAATTAAACCGGTACCTGTAATTTTTACAAATTTAGTGTTCATGATTTTTTTGATTTAGTATTCGTTTAAAAGATCAACATCGTATTCATGCTCTTTCAGATATCTGGTGATTTCCTCGTTTGTGAGTTCGTTTTGTCCGGTTAAGGATGCAGATTTAATAAAATCAATATCATTTTTCTCAAGCGCGGATTCAATGTTATGAGTTTCGAATAGCATGG
>JBBSBT010000110.1:0-8255 GCA_038250985.1 Bacteroidales bacterium | reverse complement strand
GATCCGTAAAGTGAATTGTAACGCGAAATGCTGTTGACATAATAATTAAAGCCTACAGATGCCATGATGGTAAGCACAGTTGATAATGTACTCCCGGCTGAGATAAACCTGAACCTTGATTCGGCCGCAGGAGCCATATAATAAAGAAAAGAAAAAGCAAAAAACAGCATGGCTGCAGATATAATCCATTTACCGGCAATGATAAGATAATAGCTGAAACTAACGCGCAACACACCATACTCCACAAGGAAATCCAGAGCCAGAGGTCCGAGAGTAATAAGTACTATAGCTAGAATAACCAGCAATGAAAGTATAACAACCAGCAGTATTGAAATCAACCGCTGTTTGATCCACGAGCGGGTTTCGATGGTATGACGGGTTTGGTTAAAAGCAACAATCAGGCTGTGAATACCGTTAGTTGAGAAATACATAGCCATTAAAAAACCTATCGATAACAGTCCGCCGCGAGGCCTTTTTACAATATCGAACAGCGTTCCCTCCACTGCCACAAATGCTTTACTGGGTATAAAATTCCGAAGCATTCCCAGCAGGTTATCCTGAAAACCCTCAATGGGGATATAAGGTATGATTGTAAAAAAGAAAATGATTGCAGGGAAAAGCGCCAGGAAGAAATTATATGAAAAGGCTGCTGCCCGCATGGAAATGGCCCCTTTCTGCAAACCCCTGATAAAAAAAGCAGCTACATCGTAAAGCGGCATGCCGTCGAATCCCGGGATCACCAGTTTACGTGAAACCTTTTCACCTTTGGCAACCAGATTACTATTTAAAAGCTTGCTTCGTTTCGTATAAACATATCCACTTAGCCTGCCTGATAATTTTGTCATGTATTCGCGAACTTTAGAGGTCAAAGAAATTTTTTATAAAACAGGTAGCTGGAAGACGGCAGGCAATTCGGAAATTAATTTAAAGATCCCCTGTGCATACTTCACAATTCTGAACCTGATCCAATAACTCTTTTCTGTTAACCATTAACTGAATTACAACACTTACCTGACCGCTTTAAGACTCATATCCAGGCTATTGATATGATGTGTAAGCGCTCCTACCGAAATAAAATCGACACCACATTCGGCATACTGCCTGATGGTTTGTAAGGTAACGCCCCCTGAAGCTTCTGTTTCATAATTTGGCCCTATCATAACTACGGCTTGCCGCAACATTTCGAAAGAGAAATTATCAAGTAATATCCTTTTTACGCCTCCATGATCAAGAACCTGTTGAACTTCATCGAGGCTCCGGGTTTCAATTTCGATATCCAGATGCAACCTTTTCATTTCCATGTATTTATGACATGCAGTAATTGCTTTCGAAATCCCCCCGGCAAAATCCACGTGGTTGTCTTTTATGAGAATCATATCGTAGAGACCAAAACGGTGATTTAATCCGCCACCCAGCCTGACAGCCATTTTTTCGAATTCGCGAAGCAAAGGCGTAGTTTTACGGGTATCAAGTATCCGTGCAGGCAGTCCTTCGATGGCATCGACCATCATCCGGGTTTGGGTTGCAATACCGCTCATTCGCTGCATAAAGTTGAGTGCCGTCCGCTCTGCAGTAAGCAATGAAATAGATGGGCCACTCACTTCGAAGGCGATATCCCCGGGTTTAACGCGTGTGCCGTCAGCTATGAACTGCTCCATCACAATCCGGTTGTCGGTTTGAAAAAAAACTTTTCGGGCTATATCAACTCCGGCCAAAACGCCCTCTTCTTTAATAAGCAGGCGGGCTTTGCCCATGGCATTTATAGGAATGGTAGAAAGGGAAGTGTGATCGCCTTCGCCAATATCTTCGCGAAGCGCCTTTATTATAATCTCATCAATAGTCACGGTAAGAAAATATTTTAGATTTATCAGTCGGCCTCGAAATGCATTTGCTGGATCATCAGTTGATTCGAAACCGGTTTCAGGAGAATATAAACCTGAAGCGTCTCAGTTTTATTTTTATAAGTACCAATAATAAACTGAGCTCCACCTGCCGAATTACCTTTCTGATTAACAACAAAAGAAACCGGGGCTGATTTTGCAAAAAAGTCTTTCATGATCATTTCAGCCTGCGCTTTACTGAATGCACCATCACTGCCGGGAAGAATAATTTCAAGAGTCGGTCCGAAATATTTCGCCAGTTCGGATGAATTTCCGGCTTTTATAGAAGCGGTTATACTCTCTACCGGGCCGGGGGGTTCATTGGGAACAACTGTACTACTTGTAAGCAGTAATACTGACAAACAGAAAGCTGCAATTTTTATTAAGTTTTTCATTACTTTGTATTAACAATTGTGTAAAGGTACAAAAATCAAACCAAAAAAAAATTCATTATCATTTATCTTCTTTTAATTTCAGGAGTGTCAGTATCTTTGGTGCTTCTAAGATACTCCTTGCTGATACGTTTTCTGATGCCTGAATAACAACACAAATGCCTGTTAATATGAATATTACGTTCCTTATGATCGGAAATACATCAGAAGCCTTTGTACAGGATGGCTATGAAGTATTTATGAAACGATTAAAACATTACATAAAGGTAAAAGAGGTTATTATTCCTGACATAAAGGATCGTAAACACCTGAATGTAGAACAAATCAAAGAAAAAGAGGCCATATTGATCCTGGAAAAACTGGGCTCAGCCAATTATATGGTTTTGCTGGATGAACACGGAAAAGAATTCAGCTCAATGGAATTTGCGGGTTTCCTGCAAAAAACAATGAATGCCGGCACCCGGGAATTATTTTTCATCATCGGGGGCGCCTATGGAGTGGCTGAAAGCGTGAAACAAAAAGCTGACCTCACTGTTTCACTCTCCCGGATGACCTTTACACATCAGTTTATCCGGCTGCTTTTTGCTGAACAGCTATACCGTGCCATGACCATTCTCAAAAACGAACCTTACCATAATGAATAACAAATGATACACGAACTTATTTTTGCAACCAATAACCTTCATAAACTTACTGAAATACAGTCGCTTATCGGCAATACTTTTGCAATAAAGAGCCTTCAGCAAATTGGCTGTACCGACGACATTCCTGAAACGGCCCCCACACTCGAAGGCAATGCTTTGCTTAAGGCACAATATGTTTATACTACTTTCGGGAAAGATTGTTTTGCTGATGATACCGGGCTCGAAATTGAATACCTCGACGGCCGGCCGGGAGTATTTTCGGCCAGGTATGCCACCGACGGGCATGATTTTGAAGCCAATATTGATAAAGTATTGAAAGAACTGGCAGGGATTAAAAACCGCAAGGCACGCTTTCGTACCGTGATAGCTTTGATACTTGACGGATCAGTTCACTATTTTGAAGGAATTGTAAACGGTGAAATCATTACCGAAAGAAAAGGGATTAAAGGCTTTGGTTACGATCCCGTATTTCTGCCCGACGGGTATGATAAAACCTTTGCGGAAATGCCTCTTGACGAAAAAAATAAAATCAGTCACCGAGCCAGAGCAGCAAATAAACTGGTCGGTTTTTTGAAAACCCGGCTTTAATAGTAATATTACTATTGAAAATAAATGTAATAAGAAATTAGAAAAATCATTTTTTATTCGGGAGTCGCTATTTCTATGTATTTCTACTTATTTCTATTTATTTCTACTTATTTCAACCTATTTCAACTTATTTCTACTTATTTCTACTTATTTCAACCTATTTCTACTTATCTCAACCTATTTCTACTTATTTCTTTTTTATTGCATCTTCAACCAGTGCCCCGAAGAAATCCTTTAATTCAATGCCGGCGGCTTTAACTTCTTTGGGCACAATACTTTCGGCTGAAAAACCGGGAACGGTGTTAATTTCGAGAAACCACCATTCGTTATCTTTCAGAAAATAATCGCATCGTACTACACCTCTGCAATTGAATTTACGATATAGATAATCCGTAATACGCTGACATTCATTCGTTTCATCCTTCGTAATTTGAGCCGGGGAGATTTCATCGGCCACTCCTGCGGTATATTTTGCATGATAATCAAAGAAATCGTTTTTTGAGATTATCTCTGTCACCGGTAATACTGTGACAGCGCCATTCATAGTGAAAACACCGCAGGCCATCTCACGACCTTTGATAAATTGCTGAACCAGCACTTCATCATCTTCCACAAATGCTTTGTTAATAGCACCATCCATGCCGGCCAGGTCATATACTTTTGTGACCCCTACACTAGATCCGGCTTTATTGGGTTTGATAAAACAGGGCAATCCAACTTCCCTGACCAGGGAATCAGCCTTCCAGGTTTCACCTTGCCTTATCATAATGGTAGTAGCCACTTTTACACCGTATTGCTTAGCCAGGTCGTTGCAAAAATATTTATTAAACGTTATTGCCGATGTAGTCACATCACATGTGGTATAGGGTATTCCGGCTATATCCAGATAACCTTGAAGCTTTCCGTCCTCTCCGGGTGTGCCATGTATGGCAATAAATGCGCAGTCAAATTTAATCTGTTCACTCCCGATAAATAAACAGTGGTTATTTCTATCGAATGGAATCCTGGTTCCGTTTTCCAGGCTATAAGTCCAGTTACCATCCTTGATTAATACAGGATAAACATCATAAATTTTGTTATCCAGGTTGTTTTTAACCTGTGCAGCACTGGCGATTGATACTTCATATTCGCCCGAATCGCCACCCATGAACAACGCTACTTTAATTTTATTCATATTTTATTGAAATCGTTAATGGTTAAAGAAAATTTGATTGATCATTCGTAATTCGTAAATCATCATTCATAAATGCTATAATCTTACTTCGGAATCGGATCATCTGTAATTATTTTCTCATTCGGTAATAAATTGGACTGGTTTAAAAGTGCAAAGTTAAAGAACCTTTATATACCAACACTGCCATGTAAATGTATATCTTTGCAAATAAAACAATAATTATGCTCTCCTGAAGTTTATATTATCAGGAAGCTAATAAGCAATCCTCAGGGCACAAAAAGCATATGAACTTTATTCAATTTATCACAACCCGGCGGTTTTTAAAACATCTTGCATATTCAGTATTGCTTTTCATAGCAATAGCCTGGATTACCCTTATGGCTTTGAAGCTATATACCCGTCATGACCAGGTTGCCGTATTACCGGATTATGTTGGTCTGGGTATGGACCAGGTAAACGCACTGGAATCGAGTAAGAATTTTGAACTGGTTGTCGTTGATTCCATATATGATTACACCCGCAAGCCGGGGAGTGTAATTTCGCAGGATCCCTTGCCAAACACCAAAGTTAAACCAGGAAGGACAGTGTATCTTTCTCTGGTTTCATTTATGCCTGAAAAGGTCAGCATGCCTGATCTGATTGATCTTTCGCTGCGGCGTGCCAAAGCGCTGCTGCAAACTTACGGACTGAAACTCGGAAGTATTCGTGAAGTGGCCGATATAGCTAAAAATGCCGTTCGTAAAGTCACCGTGAATGGCCGGGTAATAAAACCGGGAACACCCATAGAAAAAGGTTCCGTTGTCGACCTGGTTATCGGATCCGGAACGGGTTCCGGTCAGCAAGTGATTCCTTTCCTGATCGGGAAAACCCGCGAGACAGCCTTGATGGAACTTTCCAGGTATGGACTGGTGATAGGCAAAGAAACATATGTAGGCAAATGCGACAGTACCAACGCGCTTGTTTATGAGCAAATCCCGGTATACGTTTACGGACAGCAAATTGTAGCCGGTACCGTTTTTTCTCTTACTTACAGATCCGGTGATGAAATCAACTTCGAGGATTATATACGAAACCTGGTAATTGACACCATCCCCGCTGAAATGCCCTTACCTTAACGTTCCTATTGCATGACAAAAAATATTTTTGCCATACTGTTTATTATACTGCTATCTGTTTCAGCATCAGCACAGGAAATGCTGACTGCTCCTGCATACAACCCGGCTGTTGCCCGGCAATTTCAATTAAAGAAAGCGCTTGCCGGGCCTGCCGAAGCTATTACATTACCTTTTTACGATGATTTCTCTGAAAAATCAGTTTATCCGTCTCCTTTGCGCTGGGCCGACCGATATGTTTTTGTTAATACGGATTTTGCAAAATACCCGCCCAGCATCGGTGTGGCAACCTTAGATGCACTCGACGACAAAGGATTACTTTACACGGGAGCAGGACCAAATCCTTTTGAAGCTGACAATCTCACTTCTTTACCTATCAGGCTTGATTCAATATTTACGCCTGTATTAAGAGCCATCAAAAAAAGTGATTCCGTTTATCTCAGTTTCTATTACCAGCCACAAGGTCGGGCTATCAGTCCTCCTTCATCAAAAGCTTCATTGATCCTTGAATTTCATTCACCCGGCGACAGTGTGGAAGTTTTGACAAGCAGTGGAACACACCTTGAACCCCGATGGGTTGAAAGATGGTCGACATACGGGGGCATACAGGTCGATACTTTTGCGTTACCCGGCAAACGATATTTCAGACAGGTTTTAGTTCCTTTGATTCGTCCTTTGCCGGATGGTGCAGAGGATAGCGCTTTATATTTGAAGAATGGCTTTCAGTTCCGGTTTCGCAACATGGCAACTCTCACAGGCAACTCGCAACCCGACTGGCGAAGCAACGGAAGTCAATGGAATATTGATGTTGTATACCTGAATTACGGACGGAAAATTCATGATACTATCATGGAAGATGTTGCATTTGCCGACCTTGCGCCTTCGATGCTTATCAACTATGAAGCAATGCCCATGAGGCAGTATCGCAAGAATTTCGATAACGAAATGAAAGATACACTTTCAATTGCCATTGCCAATCTTGACAATCAAAACAGGAACAGAACCTATAAGTATAATATAAGTAAGAACTCACTGGCGCCTTTCAGCTTTTACGATGGGAAACCTTATACTATAGGTCCTTACCTGACAAGTGGGTATGTAACTTACAGACCCTGGGCCAGGCCTCCGGTGAACGTTTTTTTCCCGGTCTCGAACGAAGAAAATATAGTTTTCCATATCAAACACTCACTCACTCCCGACCCTAATCCGCTTTTCCGTTCGAACGACAGCATTCAATTCGACCAGGTTTTCAGTAATTACTATGCCTACGACAACGGCACATCAGAGGCCGGCATAGGGATTAACGGGGCAGTAGGATCGTATGCTGTTCAGTTCAAACTTAACGATACTGATACACTCCGCGGCATACAGATTTATTTCAACCCGGTTATAGGGGCAGTGAACCAGAAGTTTATTGATCTTGAAGTATGGAATGATTCGAATGGGAAACCGGGACAAATCATCAAAACTCTGGGTGGAGTAACACCCATTTATACCAGCAACCTGAATGAATTTTATACCTATTGGTTTGAAGATCCGTTGATAATAGAGCCGGGAACTTTTCCCGGAATGCGTTTTTATATTGGCTGGTCACAGTCATTTCTCGAAAATCTGAATATTGGATTCGACAGGTACAAGGACAGCCACACCAAACGCTTCTACAATGTTGACGGCACCTGGCAAATGAGTGATCCTATAAATTACGGATCCCTGATGATGCGGCCCATTGTCGGTCCTGAACATCCGCTGGGTGTCGAAAAGCCTTCTGTGGCTGAACATCTCAGTATCAGGCCCAACCCGGTAACAGATGGCAATCTGATTATAGTAATCCCGGAATCAATGAAGAATAATTCAGACAAAAATCTGAATATTAGCATTATATCCGCCACAGGCAGCCGGGTTTATTCAGATACATTTTCAAATCCTGTAAACGTGAGTTCACTCGCTCCGGGGATTTACCTGGTACTTCTTACTGATAAAAACAGCGGACAAAAAGCTACCGGCAAACTTATTATCAGGTAATACCTTCCGTATATTCAGTTAAAGATTTCCTAACCCAAAGCTGTGGCTGAATCCATACACTGGAAGCTGCAAATAATGGTTCAAGATAGAAATAACAGGTATACAGCCCCATATATTTAAAGTAAAAACTAAGGTTAGTTCCCAGACGCCAAAGCGGTAAAATAAAATATGATAGACGAAGAATTGGAAGACACCTCAGCTTCGGCTGAAGAAAACGATCTTTACGAGCATTTCAGGTTTGAAGTGGATAAAGGTCAGGCAATGCTGCGAATTGATAAGTTCCTGATGGGACGGATACAAAATGCATCGCGGAATAAGATACAGAATGCAGCCCATGCAAACAACATACTTGTAAATGAAAAGCCTGTTAAACCAAACTACCGGGTAAAACCGCTTGATGTCATCTCCATTGTGCTGGCTTACCCGCCCCGAGATACGGAAAT
>JBBSBT010000109.1:0-8262 GCA_038250985.1 Bacteroidales bacterium | reverse complement strand
TGTTCAACTAATTGCCAATATAAAAGCACAGCCAGGCGGTTCCGGATACAATATAATACACTGGGATGGCAAGGATAACCTGGGCAGGCCTGTTGCCAGTGGCACATCCCTGTTATTCTCGGTTACAAATCTCAGCGGACTGACCAATTTGCCGATATTTGATATCGAAAATAATGATAATGGGTTTATTGTTACCCAAATACGCCCGGCAGGCGGACTTATGACAATCTATTGGGACGACTCCAATATCGGGGGGATATCCAATGCTACAACCGGATGTAATAAACCCGCAGGCTGCCATACATGGAATAACGAATTCGGAAATAATAATACCATAAATACATGGTGGTTTGTTTCAGGAACCGAAATTATAGCGGCCCCCTTTATCACAAAAAGAGCACCCGGACCACCCACTATTTCAGGCGACAATATACTTTGTGAGGGAGTTGAAAGCCTTATGTTTTCAGCAGGTAATGAGCCAAATTCAACCAGTTATACCTGGTCCTATTCCGGAAATGGCGCAACAATTGAGTCAACAGGATTAAACGCGAAGATAAATTTTTTACCCGGGGCCATCCCCGGGGCTGTTTCGGTGCAGGGACATAATGCCAGTTGTTATGACGGGGTTGCAGGTACATTAGATATTATCTTTGAACCATTACCGCAGGTGGCATTGGCTTCATTTCCGGAAACATGTTTTACTGCACCCGGTTTCAGACTAACAGGCGGACAACCCGGAGGGGGAACTTATTATGTTGACGGCGTAAAGACCGATAGTCTATACCCGTATAAATTGCCGGAAGGATTATATTCCATAGTATACAACTATACAGCGCCTGTGGGATGTTCCAATTCTGATACCGCTTCCATTCTTTTGTATAACGCGCCTGAATGTGATGGAACAGTCTTTTTCCCTGATGCCTTCAGCCCGAACAGCGATAACTTAAACGACTTGTTCCGGCCGGTAGTGGAAAATATTTATAGTTTCAGTATGTATATATTTAGCCGCTGGGGGCAGCTTGTTTTTTCCACTAATGATCCAGTTAAAGGCTGGGATGGGAAATACATGGGTGTGGAATGTCCGACTGGCGATTATACATACCAGGCTATATATGCACCGTCTCTGCGATCCGACACCAGTAAAACGACAAGAGGAATGTTTGTTCTGATCCGCTAAGCTCTGTTTTCTTTACATGGAGCCGAATAATTAAGAATAACATTTATCATCCTGTTATTCTGCCATATACCATGTTTTTTTTCATTGGCTGGTAACGTCCACACAAAGTGCAAAAGTTAAATGAACATATAACCGGTAAAGCAAATATTCTGTGGAGTGGGTTAGGATGGCAGCAGAATTATCACCTGAAGGCGTTAAATAACCCGGAGCAACCATAACGAAAACTCATTAACGTTGACAATTTTACCTATACTTTTGTAAAAAAATCCATGATTGATGTATTTAGGATCACTGAAATAAAATATTGTTTAAATATGATTTCATCAACTCGGAAAAATTCTGTATTTTCGAACTATGGAATAGTTATTGACATAAAATGTTAACAATCACAATATCAAACACATAAAAATTTATTTGGAATCATAAAAAGGACAGATAAACATATGTTTTGTAATTTGTTATTAAATTTTAACCTTCCCCGGCAATGAAATCCATTATTCTGAGTCAACTTGTATTTGATCAAAAAGCTTTCCGCCAGTGGATTAATCGACTTTTTGTATTTATATTCATCCTCTATACGGGTTTTGCCGGAAATTCCGCATTGTATGCAGCCGTTATTCCCAGCCATGCTGAAACAGACAGCCTGAAATCGGTCCTCACTAAAAAATTGTCACCAAAGGATAAAATCAAAACGCTTTATGAGTTAGGGAAAGCCTATTATGCCGAATCAGACCATACTGCCGGATTAAAAACAGATAACGAACTGCTGGAGGTGATCAGCCAATATGGCACGAAGGCTGATTCAGCAAAATGTTTCAGGCTCATCGGGTTGGTTTATATGCAGATGGCATGGTACGATAAATCGCTCGAAAACTTTATGCGGGCACAACAACTTTTTGACGAATCGGGCGACACGGTACAACAGGCAAAAGCCCTGATGAATATCGGGACGGTACATGATTTTATGGGTAACCTTCCGATGTCATTATCCTATTACGAAAGGGCACTGGTTTTTTTTAAAAGTAAAAAAAACGAGAACGGAATTGCCGATTGTGAGCTTAACATTGCTATCCTGTTATCCAAACAGAATAAATACGAACAGGCTAATGAGAACCTTATATCGGCTGCCGGAATTTATGAGAAAACAGGAAATATACCAAGCCTGGCAGCTGCTTATATTAACCTGGGCCTTACCTATAAAAAACTGGGGAACTATGACCTGGCAATTGAATATCACAACAAAGCATATGATATCTGGAAACAGCAGGACGATCAGTATCATATCTGTTATTATCACCTGAATATGGGTGAGATTCTGCTTGATCTGAATAAGAGTGCGGCAGCAGGAGTGCATCTTATGGAAGCAGAAAGACTGGCAAAAATCCTTCAAGCCAAAGACTTGCTGGCATTGGCTTATGAATACCTGGCCGATTATAATGCAGCCCGCAAAAATTTCGTCGAAGCCTATACCTATCTCAATAAGTCGAAACAGATAAATGACAGTATTCTGAATGCAGAAACTACCGGGAAAGTTAACCAGATCCAATATCATTATGAAATTGCTGCGCGTGAAGCTGAAAATCAAAAACTGGTAAAACAAAACCTGAATAAGGAACTTCTGCTCTCAAAACAAAACCTGCTGGTTTATTTTCTTACAGGCATACTTGTAGTTATAGCCATATTCGTATTTTTATTAGTAAAACAAAACCGGATCAGAAACAGGGCAAACAAGGAGCTTGAAGCCAAAAATAAACTTATTGAGTTCCAAAAGGACGAGCTCATTAAACTCAACGCCTCAAAAGACAAATTCCTTTCTATTCTCTCTCACGACATCCGCAATCCGCTGAGCTCCATTTTTAGCCTCAGCGATATACTGGTTAATGATTATAAAACGCTTACAGATGAAGAAAAGCTGGTTTTTATCAGCGATATTCACACCTTGTCCGTTAACCTTTTCGAAATCATAAATACACTGCTTACCTGGTCAACCTCGCAAAGCGGAATGATAACTTACCGGCCCAAACCTTTCCTGATTGCCGATCTGTGCAGGCAATCCGTGCGGAATCTACAGACCGTAGCCAAACAAAAAGACATATTGCTTGTGTGCAAGACAGATGAAAGCCTATCTGTAATGGCCGATGAAAACATGATTCTTTCGGTGCTGCACAACCTGATAAACAATGCCATAAAATACTCCTATCACGGGAGCAATATCCGGATTGAATCCCGGCGCCTGGATAAATTAGCGCAAATATCTGTGATCGATACCGGGATTGGACTTTCGCCCGAGAGCCAGAAGAAGCTTTTTCAATACGACCAGCATTTTCTCAATAAAGGCACCGCAGGCGAATCAGGTACAGGCCTGGGACTAATACTTTGTAAGGACTTTGTTGAAAAAAACGGCGGTACAATACTGATCGAAAGTGAAATTGACAAAGGCAGTACGTTTGTATTTACGCTTCCACTAGCTTAATAAATTCTACGTAAACGAAAGGGCAATTATTTGAACTTTTTGCTTTTGCATAAGACTCTGCCGTAACGCCTTCCTTCATCAGGATGGGCCAGATGCAGTTAAAATTATATCCCGATATCCCTTCCTTTACATCTAAAAAATTATATATTTGTACGTATCAATCAGATATCGCCATGCAAACCGAAATCTATAAACCGAAAAACCATATCCGCATCGTAACCGCCGCATCTCTTTACGACGGGCACGATGCAGCTATCAATATTATGCGCCGTATTCTGCAAAGCACCGGCGTGGAGGTGATACACCTTGGGCACGATCGCGAAGTTCAGGAAATTGTTGATTGCGCCATTCAGGAAGACGTTCAGGCTGTGGCCATTACTTCCTACCAGGGAGGGCATATGGAGTATTTTAAATATATGCACGATCTGCTAAAGGAACGTGGATGCGGGCATATTAAAATTTTCGGCGGTGGCGGAGGGGTTATCCTTCCCGAAGAAATAAAAGAACTGCAGGCATATGGCATTACCCGGATTTATTCGCCCGACGACGGCCGACACATGGGTTTGCAGGGAATGATCAACGAATTGGTTGAGTTATCGGATTTTCCCACCGGGAAAGATATCAAAGTCACGAAAGAAGACATAATTAAACGCGATTACCACGCTATTGCACAGTTGATTTCGGCTGCAGAAAATCACCATACGGAAGTTAAAAATCTATTGTCGGAATTCAAAGAATATTGCGCTCAGAGTACAACCCCGGTTTTAGGCATTACAGGAACCGGCGGCGCCGGTAAATCGTCGCTGGTGGATGAACTGGTGAGGCGTTTCCTTGCCGATTTCCCGGAGAAAACACTTGCCATAATTTCGGTTGATCCCTCGAAACGTAAAACCGGTGGCGCCTTGCTTGGCGACCGCATCCGGATGAATGCCATCAATACTCCGCGGGTTTATATGCGTTCCCTGGCAACCCGGCAAGCCAACCTGGCCCTTTCGAAATATATTGTCGAAGCGCTGTGCGTTGTAAAAAGTGCCGGTTTCGATCTTGTGATCCTCGAAACATCGGGCATAGGACAGTCGGATACTGAAATTGTGGATTTTTGCGATGTGAGCATGTACGTGATGACACCTGAATACGGTGCCGCCACCCAGCTCGAAAAAATCGACATGCTTGATTATGCTGATATTATTTCACTAAACAAATCGGATAAACGGGGCGCCCAGGATGCTTTGCGCGATGTTCGCAAACAATTTGCCCGCAACCGTATGCTGTTTACTACCGATCCCGAAAAACTGCCTGTTTTCGCCACCATGGCCTCGCAGTTTAATGATCACGGGGTGAATCTCCTTTATCGCGAACTTATCTATACCCTGAATACAAAAACCAGCGCCAGTTTTGATTCGCATTTTAAGATATCAGATGATACCCTTCAGATTGCCGGCATCATTCCGCCACGCCGTGTGCGTTATCTTGGCGAAATTTCCGAAACCATCCGAAATTATAATAAATGGGCTTCGGAACAAGCCGCTGTTGCCAGTCGCCTGTATGGACTGCATATTGCGATCGAAGAACTGAATCAGCAGGGTAATGCCAATATCACCTTGTCCCCCGATCTCCCTGTCTCCCCTTCGCCCCTCATTTCTGAATTAAAAAAGCAATATAAGTCCGTCCAGCGTGAACTCGCTCCCCAATCCCAGGCCCTCCTCGACGACTGGCAGCGTAAAGTCAGCCATCTTAAAAAAGATACATATACTTACCATGTACGCGGCAAGGATGTAAAAGTAAAGACCTTTACCGAATCGATGTCGCACCTGCGCATTCCGAAAATCGCGATGCCCAAATACAAGGACTGGGGCGATATCCTTTTCTGGTGCCTTACCGAAAATGTACCCGGCGAGTTTCCCTTTGCTGCAGGCTTGTATCCTTTTAAACGCGAAAACGAAGACCCCACCCGCATGTTTGCCGGCGAAGGCGGACCCGAACGCACCAACAAACGCTTCCATTATGTTTCGCTGGGCATGCCTGCCAAACGGCTTTCGACAGCTTTCGACTCGGTGACTTTGTACGGCGCCGACCCGGGACGACGACCTGATATTTATGGCAAAATCGGCAATGCAGGAGTATCCGTTGCCTGCCTCGATGATGCCAAAAAACTCTATTCCGGATTTAACCTCTGCGATCCGGCTACATCCGTTTCAATGACTATCAATGGCCCGGCACCGGCCATGCTTGGTTTTTTTATGAATACCGCCATCGACCAGCAATGCGAGTTGTTTATCCGCACGAATGGTCTGGAAGAAGAAACT
Source organism: Bacteroidales bacterium (assembly GCA_038250985.1). GTDB lineage: Bacteria > Bacteroidota > Bacteroidia > Bacteroidales > UBA4417 > UBA4417. The sequence continues at coordinate 2,306 of JBBSBT010000109.1, read as the reverse complement.
GAAAAGAAAATCAAAGCCATTTATAAAAAACGTGGTTCCAATCGTCCTGCTTACCAGGGAAAACTACCCGAAGGCAATGACGGCCTGGGGCTGATGCTTCTCGGCATTACCGGCGACCAGGTGCTGCCAGCCGATGTGTACCAGAAAATTAAAACGGAAACTATTGCAAATGTGCGTGGCACCGTGCAGGCTGATATTTTAAAAGAAGACCAGGCACAGAACACCTGCATTTTCAGTACCGACTTCGCTCTGCGGCTGATGGGAGATGTTCAGCAGTATTTTATCGAAAATAAAGTCAGGAATTTCTACTCTGTTTCCATTTCGGGCTACCATATAGCCGAAGCCGGCGCAAATCCCATAACCCAGCTTGCTTTTACGCTTTCCAACGGGTTTACTTACGTTGAATATTACGCTTCGCGCGGAATGAATATCGACAAGTTTGCACCTAACCTCTCGTTTTTCTTTTCCAACGGCATAGATCCCGAATATTCGGTGATGGGAAGAGTGGCACGCCTGATCTGGGCAAAAGCCATGAAAGGTCTCTACAAAGCCGGTTCCCGCTCACAGATGCTGAAATACCATATTCAGACTTCTGGCCGGTCGCTACATGCACAGGAAATTGATTTCAACGATATTCGCACCACGCTGCAGGCCTTGTATGCCGTGTACGATAACTGCAATTCGCTTCACACAAATGCTTACGATGAAGCAATCACTACTCCTACCGAAGAGTCGGTACGCCGGGCCATAGCCATCCAGATGATTATTAACAACGAACTGGGGCTTACCAAGAACCAAAACCCATTGCAAGGCTCGTTTATTATCGAGGAACTTACCGAACTGGTTGAAGAAGCCGTGCTGTCCGAGTTTGACCGTATTAACGAGCGTGGAGGAGTGCTGGGCGCCATGGAAACCATGTACCAGCGAGGCAAAATACAGGAAGAATCGCTGCATTACGAACACATGAAACATACCGGCGAACTCCCTATAATGGGCGTAAATACTTTTCTTTCAAGTAAAGGATCACCTACAATCATCCCCAAACAAGTGATTCGTGCCACCAAAACTGAACAGGAATACCAGATCAGCATGCTGGAACAATTGCATAAAACATGGAAATCCGAAGCAAACGACCAGATTCATAAATTACGCGAGAATGCCCTGCATGGCGGCAATCTTTTCGATAGCCTGGTTGAAGCTACAAAATACTGCTCACTTGGGCAGATTACACAAGCGCTTTTTGAGGTGGGTGGGCAGTACAGGAGGAATATGTAAAGGAAGTTAAAAGTTAATTGTTAAAAGGTTAAAGTTAGGAAGTGAGTTTTACCTAAGATTACTGAGATTTTACATTCAGGTTTAAATTTGAATTATAGCCTTTGCACTAAAAATTGTGCTACCCAATTATGGATTCAAGGAATAAACTAATACGATTAGTCTAAAATTTATTTGACCAAATATCCTCCATTCGAGAATTTATTGACTATATTTGACAAATATTGTCAAAACTCTATTATTCAAAATGGAAACCTTAGGAGAAATCATTAAGCAGAAGCGGAATGAAAAAGGACTGCCCTTGCGGACAGTTGCCGCTGCCCTTGATATTGACCAGGCTATTCTGAGCAAATTGGAACGCGGGAAGCGAACTCCATCCCGTGATTTGGTAGTGAAAATGGCAAACTATTTTGAGGTGAATGAAGATGAACTGCTGGTGGCGTGGCTTTCGGATAAACTGGTTTATGAATTGGCAGACGAAGAGCTGGGATTGAAGGCATTACAGATAGCCGAAACTAAAGTGAAGTACATTGCCTTTGCCAAAATTGACCGGAAGGAGATTACCCGGCAATTAGTTAATGTAATCCGAAATTTTGAAAAAGTGAATAAAGCCTGGGTGTTCGGATCGTTTTCAAGAGGTGATGACAACCCCACAAGTGATATTGATATTGCAATCACTACCGACGGAGATTTTAGTTATTTTGATTTGGCTGACGTACAATTTCAAATGGAAGAAGCCATAAAGCGAAAAGTAGACGTCGGATTTCTTGATTCCTTCAAACCATACATTCTTGAGCATGTTAAACCGGATTTAAAACTGATCTATGAAAGATAAACATCTGGAAAGTTTTAAAAGGCTGCAACACATCTCCGCGGCAATAATCAGCATTCAGAAATATGTGAACAATGAAAATGTCGATTCATTCTGCTCAAATGATTTAATACACGATGCAGTATTGTTTCAGTTTTCAGTAATTGGTGAAGCTATAAATGCCGTTGAAAGCGAAAAATTAAACAAATACACTTATCCGTGG
>JBBSBT010000108.1:0-8290 GCA_038250985.1 Bacteroidales bacterium | reverse complement strand
TGGTAACTACTTTTCAAAATGTCAATGAACTAGTGCTACGAAATGGACCCTTAGGGCCCCCTTAAGGGGGAGAAGGGCTGATAAAAGCCCTTCTTAAGGATCGGCTAAAAGTGTCAAATATGTTATGCTACATTACAATTATTCATTATTCATTATTCACTATTCACTATTCACTCTTCACTTTCCTCAGGACCCCTCTGCCCTTCGGGCATCTCCCCGGAGGGGAGAACCCTACGAACATGATTTGTACTTACCATTCGCCTTTTACATGCAATAATAATCACATCACACTAATTCGTGCTATTTCTATGTATTTCAAATATTTAAGTTAATTCCTGCCTGTTCTATTGTTTAATGGTAGCTGTTTTTTCACTCTTCACTCTTTTCCAGTGTCAGACACCCTGCGGGTATGCAGACACTTTTCACTTTTCACTATTCATTTTTCACTATTCACTATTCATTATTCATTTTTCACTCTATTCTGCATCATTAATGGTAAAGTAAAAAGTAGCTCCTTCGTTGGATTTTGATTCAGCCCATATCCGGCCTCCATGGCGGTGAATAATACGTTGAACGGTAGCCAATCCAACACCAGTTCCCTGGAATTCCGATTGCTTATGCATACGCTGAAATGCACCGAATAATTTTCTTGCATTTTCCATATCAAAGCCGGCTCCATTATCCCTGACATAATAAACAGGCCTACCTTCAATTTCTTTCCTTCCAAACTTGATCAGGGCATCTGAATTTTTACCTGTAAATTTACAGGCATTATCCAGAAGATTGGTCAGTACTATTTCAAGCATTGAAAAATCGCCTGTCACCTTTAAAGCCGGGGTAATATTAAATTCGAAATGCCGCTCAGGATTGGCTTCCTTTAAGCGAATAACTATAGTTTCGGCAAGTGCCGACAAATCCACTTCCTCCTGATTCATTTCAAAACGACTCACTCTGGAGAGTTTCAGCAAGTCATCAATCAATTGTCCCATACGCTGGGCTTCGGTTCTAACCCTGTCAAGGTATACATGTCCCTGCTTGTCCAGTTGATCTCCGTTATCTTCTAAAAGGGCAAGGCTCCATCCATCTATACCGCGCAGTGGTGCACGAAGGTCGTGAGATACTGAATAGGAAAAAGCTTCAAGTTCTTTATTGGCATGTTCGAGCTGTGTAGTACGCAGTTTTACACGTTGTTCCAGATCGGTATTTAATTTGAGGATTTCTTCTTCCGACTGTTTCCGTTTTGTAATATCCTCTTTAACACCAACATAGTGCGTTATTATTCCTTTCTGATTTATGATAGGGGAAATATTGGCATCCTCCCAAAAAAGCTCTCCGTTTTTCTTTTTATTATGAAATTCACCTTTCCATTCTTTTCCCGAGAGAATTGTATCCCATAATTGTTTAAAATATTCATTGGCCGATGTACCAGAATTAAGAATATTGGGATTTTTCCCGATTGCCTCTTCATAAGTATAGCCTGTAACTTCGCTAAACTTCGGATTTACATAATTTATTTTCCCTGCGGGATCAGTAATTACAATTGAAACCGGGCTTTGCTCAACCGAACGGCTTAAGATCAACAACTGTTCTTCCGTATGCTTTCGCTCCGTGATATTCCGGGCAATGTTCTGGATGGCAGGTTTTCCCATAAAGAGAACCGGTATGCTAATCGTTTCAACATCAATAATTTCATTGTTTAAGGTTAAATACTTCTCTTCAGCGATGGTATGTGATTCTCCGGACAAATATATTTTCTTTATCCTTTTCCTGACTGTATTTCTGTACTCTGGATGTATAAAATCCAATAAAGGTTTACCTTTAATCTGGTTAAAGTTTTTTGCTCCTACCAGTTGAAAAGTGGCAGCATTGGCAAATAAAATCTTTTCATCATCGTGTATAAATACGGCATCGGGCAACAAGTCGACCATAATGCGATACTTTTCTTCACTTTCCAACAACAAAGCTTCTGCATTTTTGCTTTGGGTAATATCGCGGATAGATTGAATACTTCCTAAACGTTTTCCTTTGCTGTCATAAAGAGGGGCTCCCATATTTGAAATATAGGCCCCTTCGCCATTGTATAAAAAGGGGGCAAAAACATCGGCATATACCGAAACTCCTTTGCGTTGAAAATGAGTGTACCTGTCCTCAAGATCATCATCGGGTGTATCAATTAAATCAAGAAGCTGCATCTGTCGTTTGCCATAGAATGGAATGGAATATTCATGATCGCCCTTCCCAATCATATCAGCTTTATTTATACCGGTCATCTCTTCCATGGCCTTGTTCCAGGCAATTACTTTTTTATCGTTATCAATAACAAAAGTTGCATCGGGCAGAAAATCGATGATATCCATAAGCTGCTGCCGCGATTCTATGAGGGCTTCTTCATCCTGCTTTCGCTTGGTGATATCCCGGCCAAAAACAACAAGTCCTTTCCGGCTTCCGTCGGGATAAAACAAGGGCGTTTTGGCAACTTCATAGGTCTTTTCGACACCATCAATACCCGGTATTCTTTCCTCCTCTATGATCATGTCATTATTTTGCCAGGCTTTTTCATTTGAACTATCACAAGCTAAAAATGCTCCCTCTAAAAGGTTGTGAGAAAAAGGAGCCAGTTCCGCGTCATTTTTATACTGGTAATCAACATCGATTAAGTGGAAGGCTTCCAGCATCGCCTTATTGGCTCTGAGCCACCGGCCTTCACCATCCTTAAAGCAAATAATATCAGTAGTGGTGTCGATTAAAGTTGATAATTGTTCTTCCTTTTCAAGCAATGCGGCCTCGGCTTGTTTGCGTTGAGTAATATTCCTTACAATATTCATCAACGCAATGCGGTTATTGTAGTGAATAAGAATTACAAATAACTCAATATCAATAAGAGTTCCGTTTTTGTGCATTATCCTGGTTTCGAAATTTGCATATCCTTTTTCACGGATTTCCTGTTCCCTCTGTTGCAAATTAGGCACATCGTTGGCTGCCATCAGTTCCAATGCGGTAAAATTCAGAAATTCATCAAGGGTATAACCCAGCATTTCAGTAGCTGCTTTGTTAACCTCGACAAACTTACTTGGTGTGAAATCCTGATTAATATAAAATATGGAAATTCCATCCATATTGGCTTCGAACAATTTGCGGTATTTGGTTTCACTCACTTTCACAGCTTCTTCGGCCTCTACACGCTCGGTTATGTCTCGAAAATTGACAACAATAGCTTCTACACTGGTTTCGAGAAGCAAGTTACTGAAGGTGCTTTGTACCCAGCGCCATGAACCGTCTTTTTTTTGAAACCTGTACTCCAGTGTTAGAACCTTTGATGGATTTTTAATCAGATCTTTCAATGCAGCTGTAACCATTGGGAGATCATCAGGATGAGTTGATTCATTTGGTTGTGCATTTGGAATATCGCCAGGCTCGTACCCGAACATTCTCAGGGCGGAACTGCTGACAAACTTGAAAGCTCCATGAATATCAATAAGCACTACCCCATCCGGCGCATTTTCGATAAGGGATTTGTAGCGCTTTTCAGTTTTCATTTTTTCTTCTTCAGCATTTTTTCGCTTTGTTATATTATTCAGCGAAACTATAATATGCTCTTTCTCATTCAACATGAGTGGTTCAATACTGCACTGCATCCAAATTTTGGAGATTCCGCCAGGGCTTTGACTTATTATTTCTGTTTCATGATTATAAATTTTCTGCTTGTTGAATAAAGCGGATCTGAGAATTGCCATTATACTGCAAGCAGAACATTCCGAAGAGTAACCACAGCCTTTTTCGTTTTCAAAACTGTTTATACATCTTATAAAATCGCCACAATTTCGTTTTTGCATTTGTTGAAGGTCCTGACCAAATAAGTTGCAAGCTGCCGGATTTGCAATCACAATCTGTTCATTTTCGTCAATCACAAGCATTCCGACCGGAGAGGAGGCGAGAATAGCAGTTAAGTTGTCATGCTCTTTATGCAATTGCTCTTCGGCATATAGCCGCTGAAGCGCAATTGAAGCAAGGTTTACTATGTTTTCGACGAGTCGGTGCTGTACAAAATTATTATTGTTTTTACATAGTATTGCCACACCTCCGTATAGCTTTTTTTCCCATGAAAAGCCGATAGTGTAAGCTGATTTAATACCTGTGATCAACTCGATGGCGCTGCATATCTTTTTTGAAACAGTACGTGCCGATAAGGTATACAGAACATTATCCGATAGCTGAATCAATTCTTGGGTATAATACAATAATTTTTCTTCTTCTGTAAGTTCAGCTATAGGGACCTGAAGTTTATATGCATCAAATCCTGTAACTTTTTTTATCTTTTCGACCAGGTTTCCCAGGCCGAAAGTATGGCTGATCTGTAGCGATTGATTATCAGGATTGAATTTAACAACAATAACATAGGCATTTCCTGAAACCTCTGAAATGTGCCGGCCAATATATTCATTTACCTCCTCCTTCGATTTTATACTTACAAGTCTACGGGACACTTCGGAAATAACACGCTGATCCACTAAATGTCCAAGAACTTTCTCCTCGGCATTTTTACGCACAAGTATTTCAGAACGTAGATCGTTCATCAGGCTTAGTTCCGCCCCCCTGCTTTTTTCGAGTTTATTTACAGTTTGCTGAAGTTCTTTTTCTGTCTTTTTGTGTTCGTTAAGTTCACGTTCCAACTCAATGGTACGCTGCTGCACAAGGATTTCAAGACGTTCCTTTTCCGTTATTTTAAGATCTTCCGCTTCCTTGATACGCAGCATAGCACGGATTTGAGCTGTGAGTTCAGATTCATCGATAGGCTTACACAGGAAAGCATCGGCCCCGGCTTCCATGGCCAGTATTCGGTTTCGGGCGCTTACTGCAGTGGCGGTGAGCATCACTACCGGTATATGACTGAGCTGATTATCGGATTTAAGTTGAGAACATACCTCATAGCCATCCATACCAGGCATGGCAATATCGAGAAGTACCACATCAGGTTTAAGCAATTTGCACTTCTCAATCCCTTCTTTTCCTGACAATGCAGTGACAAGTGTAGCCTGTGGGAATGTTTCGGATAACAATACTCTTAAAACTACCAGATTGTCCTGGTTATCGTCGATAGCAAGAATGGTGACGATCTTATTTTTCATAATCGGGTGTTAATATTTTGTATAATTTAATTCGGGTTGGGACAGGTGTATTCTAAGAGTTACAGTCCAGATAGCTATCGGGATTCAGGGTTTCAGAGTTACAGCACTATACACACTATTCATTTTTCACTATTCACTATTCACCATTCACTATTCACCATTCACTATTCACTATTCACCATTCACCATTCACTATTCACTATTCACTCTTCACTCTTCCCTAACCCCATTAACTTTTCAATAGCCTCCTCCATCAACTTGCTATCGACAGGTTTTGAGATATATCCATCAAAGCCATATGCCAGCAATTCTTCACGATCGCCTTTCATTGCGCGGGCAGTGAGTGCAATAACGGGGATATGCCTCAGGTTCTGATCCTTACGAAGTTCATCGAATACAGCAAATCCATCAAGACCTGGCAAAGAGATATCGAGCAAAATTAAATCAGGATGAAGAGTCCTGGCAATGGCAAGTCCTTCGATGGAGTCGGCTGCACCAACTATTTCATTTTTCTCCTCCAAAAGTGCTTTTACGGTTTCCAGGTTGTCCTGGTTATCTTCTACTACCAGGATTACCGGCTTGCCGGTTTGCGTAACTTTTCGTTTGATAGGAGCAGCATCCGTTTTTAAAGATGGATTCATCATAGATTTAATATGCTCCAACAACTCTGTACGATTCACAACTCCTTTCATTATAATCTGGTGAATATGGTTGCCCTTTAGGAAAAACAATTCATTCCTGGTGACATGTTTTGCTGTTAATATAAGAACAGGGATCTGGCTGGTTTCGGGCTGGCTCCTTATTGATTCGAGCACCTGGAAACCGTCAACTTCCGGCATCATCAGGTCGAGGATCATGGCATCAGGAATTGAAATGCTGATACGCTCCAATGCTTCCTTACCATTACGTGCAGTAAGCACTGTATACCCGTTTTTTTCAAGTATATACGACATCTGTATGATCTGAGGTTCACTGTCCTCGACCAGCAGTATAGTTTTACCAGTTACATCTGATGAATTGAGTGTATAATTGCCGGGATTTTGTACTGTAACTAATTCCGGTTCCGGGTTATAGTTACTTTCACGGGAACCCGCCGTCACAAGAGGGATTTTTATGGTAAACGTTGATCCCACACCAGGCTTACTTTTAACATCAATACTTCCACCAAGTAAAAGGATGTACTTTTTAGCGATCGCCAGTCCAAGCCCGGTTCCACCGAATTTGCGGGTAACCCGTTCGTCAGCCTGCCTGAACTCGTCGAATACCAGCGCAATGTATTCCGGATCTATGCCTATGCCTGTATCACGAACGCTGATATGGATTTCATTATTTTCCTGTTTTGCACTAATTTCAACCAAACCTTCTTCGGTAAACTTTATTGCGTTACTGATAACATTCTGAATGATATGATGACATTTGTCATTGTCGCTCTCAATCTCCGGAAGGTTATGCCCGATCGTATTGATAAGCCTCAGCTGTTTATCGTTTGCAATAGGTTCAAGTGATTCAATAATGGATTCAACCAGGCTGCTGATGGTAAAACGTGAAATATTTATTTCCTCTTTGCCTGATTCAATCCGCGAAAGATCGAGGATGTCGTTGATGAGCGTCAGTAGCTGCTTCCCGTTCTTTTCGATAATTCCCAGGTAATTATACTCATCCTCCGATACCTGATCCTTAAGTCTCCGCGTTAGTACTCCCGACAATGCAATAACGGAATTGAGCGGAGTACGCAACTCATGGCTCATGTTCGATAAAAATGCACTTTTAAAGGTGTTTGCTTCATCAACCTGCTTTTTCTGCATTTTGAGTTCAATATTGTATTCCTTTAACTCCTCAGCCTGCATGGCGAGTTCTTTCGATTTTTCGGCCAGGTCCTTATTTTTACGGTCTAGCATAAGCGAAATATCAGTGATCTTCTGGAATGCCAAAACTCCATGAATCCTTGCTGTGATTATGAAATGGATTTCACTAAGTAATAACAGGGAAACTGATGAAAAGTCGTTCAGGCTGGCAAGTGAAATAATAGCCACAATATGGTTGTCCTGCAATATGGGTATTGTAACTATATCCCTCGGAATAAAATTCCCGGTAACCGTCTTGAAACTGAAAATCGTGTCGGCAGGAATTTTTTCGACACGGACCATCTCTTTTTGAGCAATTACAGTTCCAAATTCACCCTCCCGCAGATCGGCAGAGAAAGATTTGCATTTTTCGGCATTCAACCCAATAGATTCGAAATGCTCGAAATGCGATTTCTCAGGGTTCAGGAAATAAATGGCGGCAACCTGCGAATTTGTGGCTGTACTCAATGATATCAGCAACTCTTTGCAAAACAATCGTAAATCATTTTCGATTATTAACTTCTGTGCTATTTGAGACGACATTTCATTTAGTGTCTTTTCCTGCTGTATTGAATCGGCCAGGTTATTAAAAGCAGACGAAAGTTTGCCAATCTCGTTTGTTGAAACGTATTTGCTCCTGATATCGTGATTGCCCTGACTAAGGCGATCGGTAATGCGGGTTAAAATTACTAATGGAGTTCGGATACCTTTATAAATTATAAATGCCACTGAGCCCGAAATGAGAAACATACTTATTAAAGCTATAAGAATCCATAATGAAATCTGTTTTTTTTCATTTTCAGCATTTTCAAAAAAGCTATTGGCCTTGTTGGTTGCAAAATCAACCATTACCTGAATATGGCTGAACATCATATCGCGATATTGCGTATTTTCGATTTTATATGCACTGTAGGCCAGGCCTGCATCGTCTTGCAACCGAAACATGATCACTTTGTCGCGCAATGATTTCCAGCTCTTAAATGCATTATAAGCACTGTCAACATTAGCCTTTGAGCCCAGGTACCTGTCGTACACAATATCAAACGATTTGAACACCTTTGCTTCAAGGAAATTAATCTTATTGGTTTTCAATGCAATATCCCGGGGACTAAGTTTTTCATCCAGGGCAATATCTTTCAGCAGAATATGCATGCTGTCAATATCGGTTTTAATATCGCGGGTTGTATTTGAAATCTGCAGAGGGTGATTGTACATATCACTCGTTAGTTTCCATAAACGGTTCGCTTGCTGATAGGAAGCAATACCCAGCAATACTATAAATATAAGTATGATGCCAAATCCCATAACCAGCCTGCTGCC
>JBBSBT010000107.1:0-8407 GCA_038250985.1 Bacteroidales bacterium | reverse complement strand
TGAAACTCTGAAACATGAAACTCTGAAACTCTTCAAACATTTCAAACCATTGCAGTAAAGACACGACATGTCGTGTCTCTACTGCACAATCGTCATCTCATCAACCAGCCATTTGGCACCGGCCATTTTATCAATAATAAAAAGGCAATAGCGTATATCGAGTGATATATTGCGACATTGATCCGGATCGTACATCAGATCGCTCATGGTTCCTTCCCAGCAACGGTCGAAATTAATACCAATAAGTTGCCCGTCAGCATTCAGCACCGGGCTGCCACTGTTACCACCTGTGGTATGATTACTGGCAATAAAACCAACATGCATTGTCTGGTCAGCATCAGCATACCTTCCATAATCGCGGAGATTGTATAATTCCTTTAGCCTGGGTTCGACCACATAATCGTAAATGTCAGGGTTTTCTTTCTGCATAATACCCTCCAGGGTGCTGAACCAATTATACTTAACAGCATCAGCCGGTATATAGCTTTTTACATTTCCATACGCAACCCGTAAGGTTGAATTTGCATCCGGGTAGAATCGTTTGTCGGGCTGCATTTCCATCTGTGCAGCTATATAAAGGCGTTGCAAGCTGTCGTTGGTGGCATTAAATGAATATACTACCGGGATAAAAACATTTTGTATATGCGAATAAATCGCTGAAGCTAAAGTGTAAGCAGGATCCTTTTCGATTTTGCGCGCATCTTTACGCTTAAATCCGTCAAAAAACGAACTGAGTTTTACAGAATCGTCAAATATGGTTTTCTTATAAAAATCAGCTGCCCATGCATTGCTGTTCTCTTTATATTTTGCTGCAGTTTCTTTCACATAAGGCACTTGCAAAGCCGTTTCACACGAACGGGTATAGGTTGACATCATAGCTTCAAACAGCTGTTTATCTACCTTAAGGTTATAATTTTTGTAAAATCCGGCAGCCGAAGTTTTCAACTGCACGATACTTTTCAGTATGTCGGCATCGCTTACAGATTTGTCGTTACATTGTTTCACCAGGTTATCGAAACCGTAGGCAAAACGCAGCAATTCGATGCCCATAAGTCCTTCGCTGACATATGTGTAGGCATTGTTATATGGGATGTATGCACCATATAGCTTTTGGAAAGCAGGAAGCAATTGCCCGTATTTTGCTTCCGTTCCGGGATCTGCTGATGCCCACTTTTCAAATTCTCTCTCAAAATTCTGCTTTTTCTCAATTCCATCCAGGCGTTTTATTCCTCTGCTTTCACCGATCATTTTTTTCCAGTAATTTGAAATGCCCTTTGCTTTAGATGTATATTGAATACGGGTTAAAGGATCGCTTTCCATGGCCCGGTCAATAATATCAATACGCTGCTGCCGCAAACCGATCGCAATAGGATTATGCTGAAGAGCAGTCATTTCAATAGCATACGAAGGGAGATACTCCTGCGTGGTGCCCGGGAAACCGTACACGAAAGTGAAATCACCTTCTTTCATTCCTTTTAGCGAAATGGTAAGATGCTTTGCAGGTTTGTATGGGACATTTTCCTTGGAATATTCAGCAGGCATATTGTCCTTGCCGGCATAAATCCGGAACATGGAGAAGTCGCCGGTGTGCCGTGGCCACATCCAGTTATCGGTATCACCGCCAAAATTTCCGATATCCGAGGGAGGAGCACCTACCAGCCTGACATCTTTAAATGTCTCGGTAACAAAAAGGTAATACTGGTTTCCCCCATAGAATGGCTTTACCTGGGCAGCATAGTGAGTTCCTTTCATAGCTTCTTTTACAAGAATTTTGATATTAGCCTGTATTACAGAATCCCTCACTTTCAGATTCATATCATCACTTACGCCTTTCAGCGTTTTCGCTGAAACATCTTCCATCCGGACAAGAAATGTAACACTCAGGCCAGGATTGGGCAACTCCTCTTCCATACGCTGTGCCCAGAACCCATTGGTAAGATAATCGTGTTCGAGCGAACTGTGACGCTGAATGCTGCTAAGGCCGCAATGATGATTGGTCAGCAGCAGGCCCTGATCCGAAACCAGTTCACCGGTACATCCTCCGCCAAAAAGGACGATGGCATCTTTTAAACTCGAATGATTCACCGAATAAATATCTTCGGCTGTAATCTTCATACCCATATCGTGCATTTCCTTTTCGTTGAGTTGCGAAAGTAACATCGGCAGCCACATGCCTTCGCCGGCCGTTAACAATCGGGTTGACAGGGAAAGAAGAATAACTAAAATGATGATTTTGTTTTTCATGAGGTTTATATTGGGATTTACGATCCCGATAGCTATCGGGAACGATTTATGAGGTACGAGCTACGATTTACGAGGTACGATTTATGAGGTACGAAGTACGATTTACGAAGTACGAGGTACGATTTACGAGGTACGAAGTATGACACATGAATTTAAAATCAGGGAACTTAGTCAATTACCGCCCCGATCTTCATTCGTCATTCGTAAATCGTAAATATTTTTTACTTTCCGGCTATGGTTTCAATTTCCACCATGGCGCCAAGCGGAAGTTTTACAACTCCATAAGCCGCACGGGCGGGACTGCTTTCAGGATAGTATTTCCCGTAAACTTCATTCATCGCAGCAAAATTATCCATATCGCTCAGTAGGCAGGTTGATTTTATAACATCAGCATACGCATATCCGGCTTCAGCCAGAATGGTGCCTATGTTTTTCATCACCTGTTCGGTTTGTTCCCTGATTCCTCCTTCAACAATTTTAGAGGTGGCCGGATCAATTGGAATCTGACCGGAAATATAAAGTATTCCGTTTATTTCGATGGCCTGACTGTAAGGGCCGATTGCCTTTGGGGCTTTGTCAGTAAAGATAACTGTTTTCATAATATCAGTAATTTTTGATCATGCCCAAAAGTATAACTTTTTTCAGGTTTTGATAATTAAAAATGAGATCATATGTTGATTTTTTCATTTTTTTTGTAACTTTACTTATATATTTTTGGATTATCACCTTATTGATTCCAAATACCGGAAGAGCTTAGTTCATTCACCAGGCAGTAATCTTCGGTATCTGCATCTGATCAGACTGGCGCAGAAAAAGGATTATCAGGTATTTTTATATGCATCTTATTCATTCTTTAAAAACAGGATAAATGGGCATCATGAGGAAAGACACAATGGAGGGAAAGGAAACCGGTTTTATCCCGACAAAAAATATATCCGGCACCTTAAAACCACATCTGTATTTTAGCTATGATGCTCAGATTATTGATTGCAATAATGCATTTCCCGAGCTTTTAAAAATCAGCAAAGAAAAAATACTTGCCTCCAGAATTAAAGAATTATATCAGAACAAACAATTTATTGAAGCTGTTGAGAATGCACGCAACGAAGGCATAAGCATATTTCGGGGCAACGTGTTATTCGGAAAAGATTTCTCACCTGTTTACCTGGAGACCGTATTTTTTAAAATAGAATCAGCAGAGCCCACTGAACCGAAAATCATCTGCCATATCCTGGAGAGTAATCAAAATGATTCGTCTGTAAAATCAGCTGCTACCAAAGGAAGTATCATATCCGAAAAAACTGATTCGCGTTACGCTTCTGTTTCCATACATGCTATTGATGGGCGCGTATTATATACTTCCCCTTCTATTGAAATGTTGCTGGGCTATACAGGAGCCGAATTCAAGGAAATAAATCCGATGCAGATCGTGTATCCGGAGGATATTCATATCGTAAAGGAAGTTGTTGAGAAATTCGGGAAAGGATATGATTATCAGAATACCCGCTACAGGATGGTGCACAAAAACGGATCCGTCATTCATGTGGAAAGTACCAGTTATTTAATCTCCGATTTGACTGGCGAGGGTAAAAATATAGTGAATGTTACCTGGGATTTAAGTGCCAAAGTAAAAATGGAACATGCGCTTCAGCGTAGTGAGCAAAAATATTACAGGCTCGTGATGAACCTGCCTACCGGCATTTCGCTGATCAGTAGCAGCGGGCAGTTACTCGAAGTAAATGATGCCATGAGAGAAATCATGGAATTACCTTCAGATATCCTAATTCCCGGAATGAATTTTTTCGACATTGAAGCTATGAAACGCTTCAAAATTACGGAGCAACTTACTAAATGCATTGAGACGAAAGAAATAGTGAGCGGGAATGTGACATATAAAATAAGTAATAAAAACCGCGGAAAATACCTGACGTATAGCTTTGTTCCGGTTTTCAACCAGAATAATAAAGTTGATACTGTCATCGGCTACGTGAGTGATCTTACTCAACAAATGAAGTCTGAAACTGAAAGCAGGGAACGTGCCGATTTTCTGAACCTGGTCATTAACGCCATAAAATCACCTTTTTTTGTAAAGGACGAAGAGCATAAATGGGTTATGCTGAATGATGCGGCAGTCGAAATGATGGGTCAATCACGCGAAGCCCTGTTGGGCAAAACAGATTATGATCTGTATCCCCGCGAACAGGCCGATATTTTCAGGAAGTATGACGAACTGGTTTTCAAAATAGGGAGTAGCAGCAACGAGGAGCAAATTACCTGGTCGGACGGGAAATTGCACACCATTGTCACTAATAAGCAATTATATATCGAGAAATCGTCGGGTAAAAGATTCATCATTGGAACCATACATGATATTTCGGAGTATAAAAAAATTGAAGAAGAACTTCGCAGCAGCGAAATGAAGTTTCGCGAACTTTTCGATAATGCCAATGACTTCATAATCACGATGGATCTCAAAGGTAATATTACCAATGCCAACCGCACATTGCTGAATTTTCTTGAGACTGACCTTGAAGAATTCTTAACCCATAATGTGTACGAATTCATCAGTGAAGAAAACCTGGCTTCGGCTTATTCGTTCAGAGATAAAATATTAGCCGGATCATTGGACACTCCATTTGAAATTAAGGCCATAGGAGTCAATAAGCAAGCAGTCACTTATGAGGCAAGAGCGAGTTTGATACGGATAAAAGGAGAATTGGCTGGTATTCAATGTGTTTTCAGCGATGTGACCGAGCGCCGGGAAACCAGGCTGAATCTCGAAAAATATAACAAAGATTTGCTCGAACTCAATAAGACCAAAGATAAGTTTTTCAGCATTATAGCCCATGATCTCCGAAATCCTTCCAATAGCATTATCGGGTTCTCCGAGTTGCTTCTCGAAGACCTGGATCATCTGACAAAAGAAGAAATAAGAGATTCTTTAAAAATCATACATAGCTCAGCAAAAAATGCATTTAACCTGCTCGATAATTTGCTTGCCTGGTCGAGGCTCGAAACCGGGCATATGCCATTTGATCCTATACAGGTTAATTTAGCCAAATCAGTTGAAGAAATAGTTGACATGCTTTTCAGCCCGGCTTACCGGAAAAAAATCGAAATAAACAACTTGGTTGAGCATGGCATAGTGCTGCATGCAGATATAAATATGCTCAATATTATACTTAATAACCTGGTAATGAATGCTATAAAATTTACCCCGGCAGGCGGAAAAATTAATATTTCGGCAAGTATAAATAGTTCAGCCAACGGATCAGAAAGAGAATTTGTGAAAATTTCGGTCTCAGATACAGGAGTGGGAATGGACAAGGATACTGTCGAAAAGTTGTTTACTGCAAATAAACTGGTATCGAACCCCGGTACAGCAAAAGAACAGGGAACGGGATTAGGCCTGGTTCTTGTCCGCGAAATGGTCGAAAAACATGGAGGTAAAATTATGGCCGAAAGCACTAAAGGAAATGGTTCGGTTTTTTCATTTCTGATCCCGGCATATAAAGCCACAGATGTCAATTCCTAATCAGGTTCAGAATCTTTTTTTTAAATTCTTCCATTTTTTATATTCCTGCCTTATCCCGGTTTATAACAAAGGGTAAAAAGGCAATCCTTGGTATAATATAACCGAATCCAAGTCTATGTTCAGGACCAACCATAAAGGTTCCATTTCAGGGGGCTTGAAATCTGATTTTTTCAAATCATTGATTTCAGGCACCAAAACTGAAACTATAAAAGAAACAGAGAATTCCGGCTATACATTTTCCAGAAGTTGATTTTTTTATCCGGAATAATTTCTTTTCAAAACAAACATTGTATATTTACAATGTTGCTTTTGATGTGTAGGAAAGGCTCATGGCATAAGTCTTAAAAAAGATAATGCCGGAGGGAGCTGCAATTCCTTTTTCCGGTTATATCGCTTATAAAAATGCATCGAATATTGCAGTGACTTTTCTGATCGGCTGCAATGAATTGTAACCTGATTCTTCCATCGTCCAGGTTAAAAGTATTGATTTTGAAACAAATATGTCCCAAAATGGATTTAGTCGGACAAATAGCTTAAAGGCCCCGAACAAGAGAAATGTATTATTCTTTACCATGTATATATCTGAATAATAATGATATAGAATTTACTTAAAAAATTACAAAAACCTTGGCAGGATTGTTGTCTGTCAGTTACCTACTCTTTCCGGGAAACGGAAAATACTAGGTTACTACATAGAGCTCAAAGGATGGAAGAAATTTACACAAGCAATAATTTATCATCGGCGTCAGAGATTTCAGTTTACCAATTGGTTAACGTTCTTACTGACGCTGCATTTATTTGCGATCCTTCCGGACGTATTATTATATATTCCGAACAGGTTATTCCCTTCTTCGAACTACCAGGTAAAGCAAATATAATCGGAAGTAATTTTCAGTCCTACATCGCCTATGAGCACATCGACGAAGCCTCATTTACTTTGTTAAGTGCTGCAAATGAATCCAATAGCAGGAAAACGGGAAAATTTCTGGTTAAGAAAGGAGCAAGCGAAACATTTTACGCTTATATCACTTTTGCATCTCTGGCCAATAATGATAAATCAGAAAAATATATTCTTGTTACTTTCCGCGAGGCACCTTTGGCTGATAACAGCATTGAGCTACTACATAAAAAAGAGGTAAGACTTTCGCGCCTATTCGATATTTTAAACAGACCTTCCGAAGATCCTTTGGAAAGAACCCGGAAACTGGTGTCCCAAATTGGCGAAACACTGGGTGCCACAACTTGTTCCTATAACCTGATCGAAAAAAATCAACTGTCCCGGGTAATATCCTGGGAATCGCCTTTTAATAAAGGCATCAACGCTCAGCTATGCAGCAAACAGGTTTTTGACTACCTGACCGAACGAAAAGAATCACTGTCACTGATAAGGAAACCTGAACTTACTCCACTCCTGGCTTCGGAGCCTCTGTACAAGGAAGATTCGGGAGTAAAAGCCATTTTAGGTTTTACAACTTCAACGGACAACCTAGTAGACGGTATTCTGACAGCCGTTTTCACATTTCACTATTCGCTTACTGATATCGATAAACTTTTCATACAGAATATCGTAAAAGTTTTAGGTAACAGCAGCAAAGAAGCTACGCTTTCAACTATCACTCCTGAAGTTTCGTTCCGTGAGTTGATCGATTATATATCCGATCCTGTTTTTATCCTTTCCTCCCAGGGCATTTGCATGGAAGTAAATAAAAGTACCTCCAGATATTACGGATATGATCGCGAAGCTTTGATCGGGCAAACCCTCTCGCTTATATCAGCTGATGAAAAAAATAATTACGAACAGGTTCAGCCACTTTTGGACAATGCCCTCAAAGGTGAATTACAGAAATTTGAGTGGTGGGTCAAACTGAAAAACGGTGAAGTATTCCCTAACGAATTTGTTTTCAGCAAAGGAAAGTATTACGATCGCGATGTAATAATAGCCATTGCCAGGGACCTGACTGTATCAAAAAAAGAAATTGACGAATTGCACCGCCAGAATACAGAATTGACGGAATCAAACATAAATAAAGATAAATTCTTCGGTATTTTTGCACATGACCTGAAAAATCCTTTCCAGGGTCTTCTTGGCTTTATCGATTTACTTTATGAAGATCTGGATGAACTGAGTCAGGAACAGGTAAAAGATTACCTGGGGAATGTGCGTACAGCTTCGTACCATACTTATGCCCTGCTCGAAAACCTTCTCGAATGGTCGAGAATCCAAAGCGGGAAAATGCCTTTTACACCCAGCACTTTTGATATACACGACGAAATCAGCTCGGTGATCACAGTACTCGACAATAATGCTGCACAGAAGGAAATCCTGCTTATTAATGAAGTTGAACCGGGTATTTTGGTTGCAGCTGATAAGAATATGATTCACTCCGTAATTCAAAACCTTATTACCAATTCCATAAAATTCTCAACTCCCCATAACAGGGTTGTTATACGGGGTCGTGTACCCCGGACCTATGCAAAAGCTAAACCCTCAACTGCGGCAGATGAGCGTATGTGGATCGAAATCAGTATATCCGATAACGGAGTGGGTATCGCTGAGGAAATATTACCAAAACTCTTTCAATTGAACGGGCAGTATTCACAACCTGGAACCGCTAATGAACCAGGTAC
>JBBSBT010000106.1:0-8470 GCA_038250985.1 Bacteroidales bacterium | reverse complement strand
TGTTGGGATACCAGCCTCTTCTGATGGTATATTTTACGCTTTGCCATTAACGGTTATACAGGCAGATATCATTGTTAAGAAAATACAGAAAGTGAAGGGACCTTATTCCGAATTCGCTGAGCAGATGCTTGGTCTGTCGCAGGTTATTTCTGTAAACAGCACCGAATATGAACTTCAGGACATCAAGTTAACAACCTTCAGCGAGCCCGATCCTTCAGAATACTACTTCGTGAAAATACCCGAAAAGCAGAGGGACCGCAAAACAATCGAAATATTTTTAAATAATGAGGGTGTTATATCGGGGGTTGGCTCCTCCGGGTCTATCGGGAAATCCCGGAAACAGAAATCTATCGATCTTTCTGCATCAGAAATTGACATGCCTGAAGTAACAAATCCCAGTGTTATAGAGCGGATGGATACCGTTATCAAACGAATCAGTCTGGATTCAACCATTATTGAACAGAAATTCTTCAGAAAGACCTCGGCAGCTAAATCTGCTGAACAAAAAGCCAGGGAAGCTTCTGAATTTATCCTTAAACTGGATGAAAATATGTATAACCTTATCACTGGTTACCAGGAGGTTAACTATGAAAAAGGAACCATGGAGTATATGTACAACCGGATGAACAGTATGAAAATGGACTACCTCGAATTATTCAAAGGTATTACTAGCAACTCAACCGAAACATTTACATTTTATTTTATTGCAGATAAAAGTAAACCAACCGGAAATTTATGCCGATTTTCAACCAGTAAAGGTATCCTTCCTTCAACATCAGCATCAGGAGACTTAATACAAATCCAGGCTACCAGCCTTGATAAGACAAGTATTCTGAATTCACAAACGGAAAAACAGAATATCAATACCCGCGAATCGCACGGACTGTTTTATCGCTTTCCGGATAAAGCAGTTGTGGATGTAAAAGTTGGCGGACAGGTAAAACTTGAGGCCCGTTTTATTATAAATCAATTTGGCATTGTTACTTTTCTGCCGGCTTCAAGTATCAGAAATATAGGCATCGACAACAATACAGGGACACTCAGGCACATAGTTCTGGAATAAACTCCAAATTTGCTGCTAATTCACTTACTTTTACTTCTTAATGAAATTTAAAGAAATATTTATTACTGCTATGAGGATTTCACTGATACCAAGCGTTCAGTGGAAAACAATCCGGGACGAGCAGGAAACGCCCAAACAACTGATGTGGAACTTTGCTTTCCCCATCATACTTTTTAGCGCCATCGGACGCGAAATCGGGTTGTTCTTCATTGCTAAAGAGGTACTCGGATATTCTTTAAACCTTTGGATTTTATTGGCATTCAATCTTATTTCGTGGGTGGCAATCCCTTACCTTCTTATAATTTTGGCTGCGTATATGCTTAATTTCACCTTGCCAAAGCTCGGGATTGAGACAGATTATCTTCGGATACTGAAACTGGTGGTTTATACTTTTACCCCGCTGTTTATAGTAACATTCTTTGTTTACCTGCATCCACTGCTGCGGATACTGATCCCGATAGGTTTATATATATTTTTAGTATACATCCTATATATATTCTGGTATGGCATCCAGGAATTATTTGATATCACTCTCGAAAAGAAACTCCGCTTTATTGTAATCACAATTACGATCGGGTTTGTCATGATATTTTTAGCACAACACCTCTATGGGCTAATGTTAGGATGGATTATGCCAGGAATGGAAGCTTATGTGAAATAGGGATAGTTCAATCAATAATTCATTTAAAACTGCTTTTGGACTGTAGTCCGAAGTCGGAAGTCCGAAGACCGAAGATTTAGATTGGACAAATTACGTATAATCTCAGAATTCGGTAATCCTTTTTTGAAACTAAATTATTTTTCAGATTAATTCCGTAAACTAAAATAAATTGTTGCATTTGGCAGGCTTCCGACTCCGGTCTTCCAACTTCCGTCTAATTATTTGCAGAAGGTTATCCGTTGCAGAACATTAATATTAGCTGAGCGCTTTTTTCAATCGCACCAATTCTCCCAAAAGATTATCCATTAAATCAAGCCGGAGCATATTTGCACCGTCCGATTTTGCTTTCGAAGGTTCCGGATGCGTTTCCATAAATAATCCTTCAACCCCGGATGTTATGCCAAGTTTAGCCATCAGGGGAATCAGGTCGGGCCGTCCGCCCGTAACTCCGGCTGGCTGGTTTGGTTGCTGAAGCGAATGTGTTACATCAAGTATTACAGGCACCCCGGCCTGCTGCATCACCGGAATATTCCGGAAATCAACCACAAGGTCGGTATACCCGAAAGTAGTTCCCCTTTCGGTTAACATCACTTTTTGATTTCCTGTTTCTCTCACTTTTTCAACAGCAAAATGCATGGTTTCGGCCGACGAAAACTGACCTTTTTTGATATTTACAACTTTGCCGGTTTCGCCTGCAGCAAAAAGCAATTCGCTTTGCCTGCATAAAAAAGCCGGGATCTGAAGCACATCCACATATTGAGCAGCCAGCCTTGCATCACTTTCGCTGTGAATATCGCTGACAACCGGAACCTGAAACATCTGCCTGATCCGGGCCAGTACTTCCAGTGCTTTTTCATCGCCTATTCCCGTAAAAGAGGAACTTTTCGATCGGTTAGCCTTCCGATACGATGCCTTGAAAATAAATGGGATCTGGTACTTATCAGTTAATTCAACCAGTTTGCGGGCAATCTCAACCGGACTTTCAGTGTCTTCGATCACACACGGACCGGCAATTAAAAAGAAATTACCTGTTTGCAGATGTTTTATAAATGGGATTTCGCTGAGAATATTCATATGATTTAAGATTTTTTAATGTTTGAAGTTGTATTAATATCCATATTTTTCACCCCAGTTTTTCCGGAGTTTCTCCCTTGCTTCGTGTTCCCTTGCATTTTGACCGGGATCGAACAACTTCATGCCTTTAATTTTTCCGGGCAAAAATTCAATATTCACAAAATTGCCGTCATACTGATGGGCATACTTGTAATCTTTGCCATAGCCAATATTCTTCATAAGCCGCGTAGGAGCATTGCGAAGATGCAAAGGCACCGGAAGGTCGCCAAACTGCTGAACTGTCGCCATAGCGTCTTCAATAGCCATATAGGAGGCATTGCTCTTTGCCGAACAAGCAAGGTAGATGGCTGTTTGTGATAAAATGATCCGGCTTTCGGGGAAACCAATTTTATTTACCGCATCAAAACAATTATTTGCCAGTACCAATGCTGTAGGATTTGCATTACCGATATCCTCCGAAGCCAGTATCACCATCCGCCTGGCAATAAAAAGAGGATCTTCTCCTGCAGTTATCATTCGCGCGAGCCAATATACTGCTGCATTCGGATCACTGCCACGCATCGATTTGATAAAGGCGGAAATAACATCGTAATGCATTTCGCCCGATTTATCGTACAAAGCCAGGTTCTGCTGGATAATACTTAAAGTGTTCTCATTATCAATTTCAATTTCCTTACCAGATGCGAAAAGTGATGTAACAATAATTTCAATGGCATTCAGCAATTTTCGGGCATCTCCGCCGGAGAGCCTCATCAAAGCTTCGTGCTCAAGGATTTTAATTTTAGTTTTATGGATACTTTCCAGGGTAGCCACGGCTTTGTTCATTATAATTTTCAGATCTTCCTCTTCCAGGGGCTTCAGAATATAAACCTGGCAACGCGACAGAAGGGGTGAAATCACTTCGAAAGAAGGATTTTCAGTTGTTGCGCCAATCAGAATTACAATTCCTTTTTCAACTGCTCCAAGTAAAGAATCCTGTTGCGATTTACTGAAACGGTGTATTTCATCGATAAAAAGAATAGGTTGTGAAGAATCTTTTTTCGCCTTTTCAATTACTTCGCGAACATCTTTTACGCCTGAATTCACTGCACTCAGGGTGTAAAACTGCCTGCCAGTTGCATTTGCAATAATAAGCGCCAAAGTAGTTTTGCCTACTCCGGGCGGTCCCCAGAAGATCATAGAGTGAACTGAGCCACCGTCAATCATTCTTCTAAACGAAGATCCTTCGGCCATCAGATGTGGCTGTCCTGTATATTCTTCAGCATTTTTGGGCCTCAGAATTTCAGCTAACGGTATCTGTATGTTCATCCTTCGGATTTTTTTATTTATTCTGTGATCGAATTATGGCGGCTTTTGGGAGAATTCCGTTTCGGGTATTTCATATCTGTGAACCGGTCTGAATTATCCTGAATGGGCGAAACTTCAATTCCATCCCCTGACAATGCCGGGGGCAGGAGTTCGGCAATTCGTTGTTCAGGATATAGTATAATGAAATTTTTATCTTCGTAATAACGTGCCAGGTCCCGGGGCAAATGATCAAGGTAATTACTGTATGACAAGGTTCTGTGCCTTGCCGAAATAACAACAAACAAATCCTGGATATTTATTTTTTGTGCCATATCAGCGACCGGATGCGATGAACCGGTGAGCTGGTATTCAATGGCGAGCTTAATGCCATCTTCTTTAAAAAATCTTCGGATCGCTGAATTGGATTTTTCAAATCCTATAAATAATAATTTCGAACGTGTACGTAAAGATAAAATTTTCAGCATGTTTATCCATGAATCGAATCCTGCTTCGAACTCAGCGTTTTCAGGAATTATTACAACGATACGGTTAATGGTATTCAATGGAATTGAAATTTTCACTACCAATATCATTTGATGGGCGCTGCCAATCAGTTTTTCGATAATACTCCCGAAAAGAAAATTTGAAGTGGTGATTTTACCATTCCAGCCCAAAACGATTTTATTGATCATCAATTCCTTTACGGCGCGTGAAATTCCGTTGGCAATATTTAAATCTACGCGCGAAACCAGGTTCAGGTGTGTATCAGCAGCAGCGGCATGCGATATGGCTGATTCAAATACTTTATTGTTTTTTGAAATTTGTTCCGATGCAAAATCATCATCGGGAACTACCGAAAGCATATAAACAGGTTGTAATGTTTGGGATTCCCGTATGAGAATAGCAAAATCAATTAAACTTTCGATTGTCGCAGGATTTGATACCGGTACTAAAATCCTCTCAATTGCATTTGTTTCAGGCTGTACTTTTTCTGATTCAGAAACAGCCAGCTTTCTGCCTGATCGTTCTGTTATAAATGAGCCAAGGAAGCAAGATATTAAAATGATCATGAACGCACTGTTCAACACATTCAATCCGATCAGGTGCTGTGCGTAACCTACAAAAACAACCGCAATAATAACGGCGGCCCGGGAAACACTTAATCCAAAAATCACCTGCCTTTCAGTATTCGAGTATTTATAAAGCAACTGCATAACCCAGGCAGCTGCAAATTTGGTAGCTATGGCTACAAAAATTAAAATCCCGGCAACTATCAGCGCATCTTTTCCCTCAAACAGAACTTTAAAATCAACCATCATCCCAACGCTGATCAGGAAAATCGGAATGAAAAAATTATTGCCGATAAATGATATCCGGTTCATAAGGGCAGAGGTTGACGGGATCAGTTTATTTAGTGCCAGACCAGCCAGGAAGGCGCCTATTACTGGTTCGATGCCGGCTGCACTGGCAAGCAAGCCTGAAATAAACAGCATGGAAAGCACGAATATATACTGGGATCCGCTTTCGCCTTCCAGGTTTTTGAAAAACCACGTACTGACTTTTGGGACACCCCATAGTATCAGGAATGAAAAAACAGACAACGAAACCAGCATTCTGATCCAGAAAATAACGGATAGTGACCCTTCGTTGGTGGCTGAAATGAAAGCCAGGAGAACCAGAACAGCTATATCCGTAATTATTGTACCGCCAATACTGACTGTAACAACTTCGCTCCGTGTTATCCCAAGCCTGCTGGCAATAGGGTAGGCGATAAGCGTATGAGTTGAGAATATTCCCCCTATGAGAAGCGATGCATTAATATTATATGAAAGCAGGTAATGTGCCACGATAAACCCGGTAACAAGGGGGATAAAAAAAGTCAGTACGCCAAAAACTATACTTTTATTCCTGTTGCGCAGTAATTCGCGTGTGCTGAGTTCAAGACCGGTTAAAAACATCAGGTATAACAATCCGGCAGTACTCAACAATTTAATACTTTCACCAGAGGCTACCAGGTTCATCCCATGCGGACCAATGAGTGTTCCGGATATAATAAGTCCTACAATACCAGGTATACGGAATTTTTTGAAAACAATTGGTGCCAGGAGAATAATTGATATTAGAATGGTAAAAACAATAACCGGCTCATTGAAAGGAAGATCTGGAAGATTTATAAACAACATGCCTGTTATGGATTTAGGATGCAAATGTAAGCCAATTGAATGAAAATAGTCGCCTTATCGTTCTCCAACCATTTTTTTAGGTAGGGTCTTATTTTATTTAATGGCAAATCGCAGAAAAGTGCAGAGTCAGGTAGTCGTATTGTTGATGTAACCGACTATAAATGCAGATTTAAGGCAATGCGAAAAAAGTTTTCAAAACAGGCTTTCATTTTAATCCGATTGCTTCTTTTAAATATTCCTGCTTTTTATAAAACAAGATATTTTAGCTGAAAATGAAGTAAAATATGCATGAAAACAGAGACAAAATGAATATATTTTTCAGTTATTAACATTTTTTTTAATACTGTTGATATCTTTATTAAAAATAACATTATTTTATCTAATTGAATACCAGCAACATACCTGATATGTTAAAAAAACTTAATTTTTTTTAACATAAAGTTTGAATCATATTATAAAACCTTGTACTTTTGCACCGTTTTTTAATTAAACCTAGATATGAAAAAAGTATTTGCAATGTTAGTAATTGCTGGTATGGTAGGCTTTGTAGCTTGCGGACCCAGTGCAGAAGAAAAAGCTGAAAAAGCTCGTCAGGATTCAATAACTATGGCTGATTCATTGGCTAATGTAGCTGCTGAACAAGCTCGCATAGCTGATTCAACAGCTAAAGCAGAAGTTGAAGCCGCTCACGCTGATTCAATCGCTAAAGGTCTTATCAAGGAAGTAAAGTAATTTCTGCCTTGAATGACTAAGAAAAAAGGGGTGCTTTGCACTCCTTTTTTTTTATTCCCTTTAGTTCGCTTATCTTTGCTTAAATAATTCATTTGTATCCGCTTCTATGCTTTGATAGAATACCTGTATGAAATACATAACCGCATTCGAATTAAAAGAGAAAATGGACAGGAATGAAAATTTTCAACTGATCGATACACGCGAAGCTGAAAAGTTTGATGAATGTCATATAATAGATGCTCTTAATATTCCTCAGATTGATTTGCCGGATCGCAGTCAACTGATTTCGAAAGATATACCAGTTATCATTTATTGCCTTTATGGCGTGAAAAGCCAGGCGCCATACTTATACCTGACTGACAAATTGAAATTTAAAAATATTTATATCCTCGAAGGAGGTATTTACCAATGGGCCTCGGATATTGACCCTTCATTACCAGTAGCCTGATCCGTTTATCAGACTATATTTATTCCAATTCCAAGCACAACACGGTACACAGCATACAATCCCAGGGTAATAAAGACGAGTCTGTAACTTATATAGATGGATTTCTTTGTTTCTTCAAAATAAAAGACCGGGTAGCGTCCTATCCCCCAGAATAAAGGCATAAGAATAAATGCCGGGATAATTAAAATAAGTGTTTCATAAAGGGAAAGCGGGTATTTTATGACCAGCAGAAATACGGTGGAAATTACAAAAGGCAAAATAAACTGATCCCTTCTGAAAGCAGGCCGCATGGCAGGGGAAAGAAAGTTAAAATATGTATTAGCTGAAAATAAAAATACTTTCACCATGGCCATTCCAGTGGCTAAAAGGAGAACCAGGCCTATGAATAAAAGAAGCATTTTAGCGGTGTCGGCCAAATATAAATAGCTGAGCACAATTCCAAATCCATCGAAATTGAAAGCGCCTATTATGAAGGAGCCCAGCAGCATTGAAATAGAATGAATTAAACCCCATAAAAAGAAAAGTCTGAGTAATCCATTAAATTCAAGCGTTTTTATTATTATTACAAGAAAGGATATCGATATCAAAAACAATATGATGTTTCCTGCACTGTAAATAACTTTAACCGCATCAAATGTCCAGGCCTCGGGCGCTACATTAAAACCTATTTTATTGTAATACAATGTGTTCGGGATATCAAACATATTGGATGCAATAATAGTAGCGAACTGAAACAGCATAAAAACCATAAGGTACGAAAGCAGATTAAAAGCCGTCGAATTAATGATAATGCTTAATGAATCGCGTTTTTCTATCTGCATTGATAAACCAGGTATGATTGACAAAGCTAAAACTTTGCCTGAAATAAAAAAAATGCCCGGTTGTTTTACCGGGCATTTAAAAATATAATCGGATTATTGATTACAGATTTGATATATCAGCGAAAGCTGTATTGGCATATTCTCCGTTAAGTAGTTTAACATTAATTTCCTTAAAGGCATCAATGGTATATTTAACATCTT
>JBBSBT010000105.1:0-8508 GCA_038250985.1 Bacteroidales bacterium | reverse complement strand
GAACCGGTTTTAATAAGGCCGGTATTGAGAGCTACTGCAAGGTCAGCGATAGTGGTATCTTCGGTTTCGCCCGAACGATGGCTCATTACAGCTGTGTACGAATTGCGGTATGCCATGTTTACAGCATCAATAGTTTCAGTCAAAGTACCGATTTGGTTAACCTTTATCAGGATTGAATTGGCTACACCCTGGTCAATACCCATCTGCAGACGTTTGGTATTGGTAACAAACAAATCATCACCTACAAGCTGAATCTTTTGGCCCATAACATCGGTCATCAGTTTCCAGCCTGCCCAATCGTCCTCGGCCATACCGTCTTCGATGGAAATAATAGGATATTTGTCGATCCATGTTTTCCAATAATCTACCATCTGTGACGAAGTAAGTTTGTCACCGGTTGATTTTTTCAGGTGGTACATCTTTTCTTCTTCGAGGTAATACTCGCTCGAAGCAGGGTCGAGGGCAATAAATACATCCTTACCTGGTTTGTAACCGGCCTTTTCGATAGCCTGAAGAATAACGGTAAGCGCTTCTTCATTCGATTTCAGGTTAGGAGCAAATCCGCCTTCGTCGCCAACGTTGGTTGAGTAACCGCCTTTTTTAAGAACTGATGCAAGGCTGTGAAATACTTCAGCACCCATGCGTAAGCCTTCGCTGAAATTAGGCGCACCAACCGGCATAATCATAAATTCCTGGAAATCGATGCTGTTATCAGCATGCGATCCGCCATTGATGATATTCATCATAGGAATAGGCAAAGTGTTTGCATTAACACCACCTACATAACGGAATAAATAACTGCTTGATTCCTGTGCAGCTGCATTGGCAACGGCTAGCGAAACACCTAAAATAGCGTTAGCGCCCAGGTTCGATTTGTTAGGAGTACCGTCGAGTTCGATCATTTTTGCATCAATCTCGTTCTGCTCGGTAACAAAGTAGCCTTTCAGTTCTTCGGCAAGAACTTTATTAACGTTCTGCACAGCTTTCAAAACACCTTTACCGCCATAAATGGCTTTATCTCCGTCGCGAAGCTCACAGGCTTCGTGAATACCGGTTGATGCACCTGATGGAACAGCTGCGCGGCCCATAATGCCGTTTGATGTGAATACGTCTACCTCAATGGTAGGATTGCCGCGCGAATCCAATATCTGGCGGGCGGTAATGTTAACTATCTGACTCATAATTTATAAATATTTAGTTAGAGTTTTTAGAGAAGTGCGCTTTAAAAAGCTTAAATATGGGTGTTAAGTAAGGGCTGGAAGTCCGAAGACGGAAGACGGAAGCCCTATAATTCCATTTTTATATTTATTAGGCAGGTTGTAAGGTATTTAAATTATTTGTTCAAAATTTCAAACCTGGTTCTATTTAAATCTTACACTACTAAGTAATTCAACTACTGCGAACTGATATCATTTTCGGACTCCGGTCTTCAGTCCCGATATCGGGGTCCGTCTTCCCACCCTCAGAGTATAAAAAAGTCCAGAATATTTGCTACTCTGTCTTTTTCAAAAACAAAAAAGGATAAAGCAAAGAAAACTTCACTTTATCCTTTCAAGTAATTCATTGACTGAATATTAGTTATTTTTCTTCTGTTTCAGTTTCGTTAGTTTTATCCTCAACCGGTGTATCAACAACATCTTCAGCAGCTTCAACTACTTCAGCTTCAGCAACCACTTCAGTTTCAGCTACAGCTTTGGTCTCAGCTACTACTTCAGTTGCTTCAGCAGCTTTTGCTTTAGCTTTAGGAGCTTTTTCAGCTACAGGAGCTTCGGCACCGGTATCAGCAGTTTTCTTTGCAGCAGGTTTGCGGCGGCGAACAGCTTTTTTAGTAGTTGATTCTTTAACGCTCAACAGGTTTTCGTTATAGTCAACGAGTTCGATAATGCACATATCAGCGTTGTCGCCCAGGCGGAAGCCTGTTTTGAGTATGCGTACATATCCACCCGGACGGTCAGCTACTTTCACTGATACCTCGCGGAACAGTTCGGTTACGGCTTCTTTATCCTGCAGGTAGCTGAAAACTACGCGGCGTGAGTGTGTTGAATCTATTTTAGCGCGAGTGATCAATGGCTCTACATATCCACGGAGTGCCTTTGCTTTGGCGATGGTGGTACTGATACGTTTATGCATGATCAGCGAGCTGGCCATATTGGACAGCATAGCCTTGCGATGAGTACTGGTTCGTCCCAGGTGATTTATTGATTTCTGATGTCTCATTTCGCTTATTCCTTATCTAATTTGTACTTCGCAACGTTCATTCCGAATTCGAGTCCTTTGGTTTTCACCAGGTCTTCCAGTTCGGTTAGCGACTTTTTACCAAAATTGCGGAATTTCAATAAGTCGTTTTTGTTAAAAGCTACCAGTTCGCCGAGTGTTTCAACGTCAGCAGCTTTCAGGCAGTTGAGGGCGCGAACAGAAAGGTCCATATCCACCAACTTGGTTTTGAGTAACTGACGTACGTGAAGAGTGTTCTCGTCAAATTCTTCAGCTACAGCTTTTTCTTCAATATCAAGGGTGATCTTTTCGTCACTGAAGAGCATAAAGTGATGGATAAGAATCCTTGCGGCTTCTTTCAATGCATCTTTAGGATGAATGGATCCGTCAGTTTTGATTTCAAGGATGAGTTTCTCGTAGTCAGTCTTCTGCTCCACGCGGAAATTTTCCATACTGAACTTCACATTCTTGATAGGAGTATGGATGGAGTCCATAAAAATCGTACCCAGGTGTGCGGTAGGAATTTTATTTTCTTCAGCCGGTACATATCCCCTGCCTTTGTTTACGCTGATCTCAATGTTCAGTTTTACTGAAGGCTCCATGTGACAGATTACTATCTCAGGATTCAGAACCTGGAAAATGGAAAGGTGTTTGGCTATATCCCCTGCCGTGAAAGTATCTTTACCTGTAACGGTGAAGTTGATTTTTTCACTTTCTTCCGATTCAATTTGTTTACGGAACCGGACTTTTTTCAGGTTCAGAATAACATCTGTAATATCCTCAACCACACCGGTAACCGATGAAAATTCATGTTCAACACCGTCGATGCGTAATGAGGTAATAGCATATCCTTCCAATGAAGAAAGCAATATTCTGCGCAATGCATTACCGATTGTGATACCAAAGCCTGGTTCGAGCGGACGGAATTCGAAAACACCGTCGAACTCGTCAGCAGTTATCATGATAACCTTATCAGGTTTCTGGAATGCTAAAATGGCCATATAAGTTCTTGTTTTAAATAATAATGCAAGATAAGAATTACTTCGAATACAATTCGACGATGAGTTGTTCCTTTATGTTTTCAGGAATTTCTTCGCGTTCGGGGAAATTAACGAATACACCGGACATCATAGCGCCATCCCATTCGATCCATGAGAAACGGTTAACGCGTCCCTGTAATGAATTCAGGATAACTTCGAGTGATTTGGAACGTTCGCGAACTGCAATCACATCGCCCCTGTTACATTCGTATGAAGGGATATTGAGAACCTGTCCGTTCACCGTGATATGTCCATGGTTAACGAGCTGGCGTGCGCCATCACGTGTAGGAGCAATGCCCATACGGTAAACTACGTTATCGAGGCGAGCTTCGATGAGCTGTAACAGGATTGAACCGGTTACACCTTTTTTGCGGGTAGCTTTCTCGAATGTATTCCTGAATTGTTTTTCAAGGATACCGTAGGTGTATTTCGCTTTCTGTTTTTCCTGAAGCTGAACACCGTATTCGGATTGTTTTTTCCTGCGTTTGTTTTGTCCGTGCATTCCGGGAGGATAGTTCTTCTTTTCGTAAGAACTATCGGGCCCGTAGATAGGTTCCTTGAATTTTCTGGCTATCCTTGTCTTAGGACCAATATATCTTGCCATAAAGCCTTTTGATTATGTATTATTAAACTAATTGTTCTTGAATATCGAAGTACGAGATTTGTATTAAACCCTTCTGCGTTTGGGAGGTCTGCAACCATTGTGTGGTAATGGAGTTATATCCTGGATTTCGGTAACTTCAATACCGGCAGTGTGGAGTGTGCGTATAGCTGATTCGCGTCCGGAACCTGGTCCTTTAACGTAAACCTTCACTTTACGCAGTCCAAGGTCGAAAGCAACTTTGGAGCAATCCGTAGCAGCCATCTGGGCAGCATAGGGAGTGTTCTTTTTGGAGCCTCTGAATCCCATTTTACCTGCCGATGCCCAGGAGATAACCTGGCCGGCATTGTTGGTCAGCGAAATGATGATATTGTTAAATGACGCCGAAACATATGCTCTTCCGGTAGCCTCAACTTTAACAACTCTCTTTTTCGATACTTTGGTGGTCTTTGCCATAGTAATACTATTTGTACTTTAAATACTTTCTTATTTGGTTGCCTTCTTTTTGTTGGCAACAGTCTTTTTCCTACCCTTACGTGTACGGGCATTGTTCTTTGTACTCTGTCCACGCAGAGGAAGGCCTAAACGGTGACGAACGCCACGGTAACAACCAATATCCATAAGACGTTTAATGTTTAGCTGCACTTCGGAACGAAGCGCACCTTCTACTTTGAAAACATCGTTGATCATGGAGCGGATGCTGTTCTGCTCATCATCGGACCAATCCTGAACTTTTTTATTACGGTCGATTCCGCACTTATCCAGAATGTTCTGGGCTGAGGTACGGCCAATGCCGAAGATATAGGTCAGACCTATTTCACCTCTTTTGTTTTTTGGTAAATCAATACCAGCAATACGTGCCATCTATATTATTAGCTTTGGGGATTACACAATTATTAACCTTGCCTTTGTTTGTACTTGGGATTCTTTTTGTTGATCACATAAATTCTCCCTTTCCTGCGTACAATTTTGCATTCAGGTGTTCTTTTCTTTACTGATGCTCTTACTTTCATTGCCTGAGTTATTTCTTAAAGGTGATTATTCTTTATTTATAACGGAAATTAATTCTTCCTTTACTAAGATCATATGGCGACATTTCAATTTTTACCCGGTCACCTACAAGAATTTTAATGTAGTGCATCCGCATTTTACCTGAAATGTGCGCAATAATCATGTGCCCGTTTTCAAGTTCAACCCGGAACATTGCATTGCCCAGTGATTCTTTCACTATGCCGTCCTGCTCAATTACCAGTTGTTTCGCCATTTATTACCTTGTTATTAGTATGTCGGGATTAATTACCTGTTCAATTTCACTAAAACTCGACAGAATATCTGCCCCGTTATTTCTTATTACGATAGCATGCTCAAAATGTGCTGAGGGCTTTTTATCCATGGTGCGGATAGTCCATCCATCATTTTCCTGCATTACATGTCTTGTTCCCAGATTGATCATCGGCTCAATACAGATAACCATTCCATCTTCCAGTTTGGGTCCTGATCCTCTGCGCCCGTAATTGGGAACTTCGGGTTTTTCGTGTAAACTACTACCCAAACCATGACCAACCAAATCACGCACTACTGAATAGCCAAAGGATTCAACATAGGTCTGTACTTCGTAACCTATATCACCCACCCGTTTCCCGGCTGAGATGGCGGCTATACTTTTCAGCAGCGAATCGTGTGTTCGTTTCATCAACAGTTCCAGTTCAACTGCCATAGGCAGTATTCCGAACGAAAACGCTGAATCTCCGAAATAACCATCAATAATGGTACCACAATCGATCGAAACAAGGTCACCCTCTTTCAGTTCGCGTTTGCCTGGTATGCCATGAACTACAACCTCATTAACCGATATACAAAGCGTTGCAGGAAATCCGTGATATCCTTTAAAAGCAGGTTTTGCTTTATGGTCACGGATAAACTCCTCAGCTATTTTATCGAGAGCAAGTGTAGTAACTCCGGGCTTTATATGCCTGGCAACTTCCGCTATCGTTTTTCCAACAAGTAAAGAACTCGTACGTATTAATTCAATTTCTAATTCATTCTTAATCAGAGCCATTATTTACAGTTTTACAACTGATTAAAATGCCCCGGCAGCACTACGTCCCTTGATACGGCCTGATTTAGTAAGACCTTCATAGTGACGCATCAGTAAGTGACTTTCAATTTGTTGCAAAGTATCTAAGAGAACACCCACCAGGATAAGCAGTGAAGTACCGCCATAGAATTGTGCAAACTGTGAACTTACCCCAGCCATACGAACAAGTGCCGGCATTATTGCAACAAAAGCAAGAAACAAAGAGCCGGGGAAAGTAATTTTTGACATTACCGAGTCAATAAAATCGGCAGTTTTCTTTCCAGGTTTAACTCCCGGAATAAAACCGTTATTTTTCTTCATATCCTCAGCCATCTGGTTAGGATTAACCGTAATAGCTGTATAGAAATAAGTAAAAACAATGATCATTAACGCATAGGTAAAGTTATACCAGAACCCATTGATGTTGGTAAAAGCTGCGGCAAATCCCTGTAGGCTTTCACTGCTGGCAAAACCGGCTATTGTTAATGGGAGGAACATGATTGCCTGGGCAAAAATGATAGGCATAACCCCGGCAGCATTAACCTTTAATGGAATATACTGACGAACACCGCCATATTGCTTGTTACCGACAACCCGTTTGGCGTATTGCACAGGGATCTTTCGTGTTCCCTGCACAAGCAAGATACTTAACAGAACCACCAGTACCAATACTGCGATTTCAACAATGAAAACAACCAGTCCGCCACCTTTCTGCTCCATACGTGCAAGAAATTCGCTGAATAGTGCAAATGGTAGCCGGGCTATAATACCAATCATAATGATCAATGAGATACCATTTCCCAATCCTTTATCGGTAATCTTTTCACCGAGCCACATTACGAACATGGTTCCGGCCACCAGTACAACCACGGATGATACCCAGAAGAAGACAGAAGGCGAAGATACATTAGGATCAAAAGGAGTAATAGCAGAAGCAGGTAATTGCGAAATAAGGTTTGCAATATATCCCGGTGCCTGCAGGGCAGTGATAAGAACAGTAAGATACCGTGTAATCTGGTTAATTTTTGTACGTCCGCTTTCGCCTTCTTTCTGTAGTTTCTGGAAGTAGGGAATAGCCATTCCGAGCAACTGTATAACAATAGATGCTGAAATATAAGGCATGATACCCAATGCAAAGATGGATGCGTTACTGAAAGCACCACCGGAAAACATATTAAGCAAGCCTAAAAGCCCATCAGCTGATTGGTTTTTCAAAGCTATCAGTTGCTGGGGATCAACCCCGGGAATAGTAACAAACGAACCGAACCTGTATATCAGAACAAGGCCTAGTGTATAGAGAATTCTGTTACGAAGTTCATCTATTTTATAAATATTTTGAAATGTCTGAAAGAAGCGTTTCATTAAGTTCAGAGTTTTATAACTGTTCCACCAACGGATTCGATTGCCTGGATTGCTTTTTCAGAAAAAGCATTGGCTGTAACATTCATTTTTGCTTTCAATTCGCCACGACCTAAAATTTTGAGCAGGTCATTTTTACCAAGAAGCCCGTTTTCCTTTAGTATATCAGGAGTAATAACGGTTAATCCATTGGTTTCAGCAAGTTTTTGCAATACATCAATATTAAGCCCGGTATATTCAACCCTGTTAATGTTACGGAATCCGCCTTTAGGAACGCGACGGAACAAAGGCATCTGACCTCCTTCGAAACCACGTTTGTGTTTGTATCCTGAACGGGATTTGGCACCTTTATGTCCACGGGTAGATGTTCCTCCACGTCCTGATCCCTGGCCACGTCCGATTCGTTTATCCGTTTTGGTAGCGCCTTCTGCCGGCTTTAAATTACTTAGATCCATATTATATGTTTTCTATGACAGATTTACAATTAAATTTCTTCCACTTTCAATAAATGGCTGATAGCTCTTATCATGCCTTCAATCTGTGGTGTGGCTACATGATCCACAGGGCGGTTCATTTTAGTGATACCCAGTGCACGTAGTGTACGTTTTTGACGTTCGGGTTGTTTAATACCACTTTTAATCTGTGTGATTCTTACGTTTTTCATCGCGTATATTTTTAGTGGTTAACCGTTAAATACTTTGTCCATACTGATACCACGCAACTGTGCTATACTATGTGCATCTCTCAATTGACAGAGGCCTTCGATGGTTGCTTTAACAACACTGTGAGGGTTTGATGAGCCTTTTGATTTTGCGAGTACATCAGTAACACCGACACTTTCGAGTACAGCACGCATGGCGCCACCAGCTATAACACCGGTACCTGCCGAAGCGGGTTTCATGAAAACCAGGGCTCCGCCATATTTACCTAATTGTTCGTGAGGAATAGTTCCTTTGAACACAGGTATGCGTACCAGGTTTTTCTTGGCATCTTCAATTCCTTTAGCAATAGCAGCCTGTACTTCCTTTGCTTTACCCAGGCCGTGACCTACTACTCCATTTTCGTTACCAACCACTACAATGGCTGAGAAAGTGAATGTACGACCGCCCTTGGTAACCTTAGTTACGCGCTGTATGGATACGAGCCTGTCTTTGAGTTCAGTATCGCTCGATTTTACTTTATTTGTGTTTACGTTTGCCATAGCTGTAATTAAAATT
>JBBSBT010000104.1:0-8556 GCA_038250985.1 Bacteroidales bacterium | reverse complement strand
TTTCTGTTGGCTGCTCATCAATATATAATTCAGCTTTCATCCGTATTTTCACCTTGGATGAACGGGCATCAACCGCACGCTGAATAGGATTCAGGTGTTTGATCCGCCCTGGCTGAATATGCAGAATATGCGCAAAGGCCGTTTTCCATACCGAAGGATCGGCAGCCTGCTTCGGGGTCATGGCAATTTCAATTTCTTTACGCATGTGATTTTAAAATGATCATTGTACAGGAAGACTATTGGAAGATTGTTATCAATATCTGTCAATATTTGAAAAAACAGACAGCTGGTTCGAATGTTTTGTAACGTGAACCGAAAGATTATTCAAAGGTAAAAGATATCTGGAATACTTTGGAACTCATATGGTCGACGGCACCGGTATAAATAGTATTATCCCGTTTCAAAATATCAAAAAGACCGTATGACATGGTAATCTCAGTTCCAAACTTAAAATAGGCCGTATAGAAGTCAAAGCCAACTCCGCCAAGAGCATAAACATCCCTGCGGTTAATAAAAACATAAGCATTGGCATTGTCTGCTTTTTTCTTGGCATTCGACGCCAGGTCGATGGCATATTTACCGCCGGCCATAACATAAGGGCGTATATTATGTATCCGTTTCCCTTTATATTTTACCCACAAAGGGAATTCGACAAAGGTAGATTGTATGTCTTTTGTAACTCTAAGTTTCTCCGGGTATGACACTCTGTAATAATTTTCCAGTGTATAATTTATATTCCGTTGGCCAAAAGTAAGTGAAGGCGTAAATCGCAAATCAAAATGGTTGCCCAAACGGAGATTGCCGACTATTCCTATTACAAAACCAAATGTCGGGGAAGCTTCCATTCCAAAAAGATGGGCTGAATCACTGTTCTGATCGGGAATGGCTCGAATGGAATCGTTGTTAAAAAAAGTTAGTTTCTGAAAGTCAGGAGTTGTTTTAACCGTAAATTGCATTTCGTTTATACCTAACAGAAAACCGAAATGATAAGGTGCCTCATCATACTCCGGTTTGTTGGGTACCTGCCTTGATTGCGAATAAGCATTGCAAACAAAGCTAAGCAGTATCAGAAGGGAAAATATATTTTTAGAACGCAGCATAAATAAACTAAGAAATAATGTTACAAAACGGAGCAAGTTGATGTTTAGTATATAAAACACCAATACAGTTCTGAAATCGCAAAAGAAAAGGCTTGGTTTTATTTTTTCCCGATGTACAGGTTTGTAATTCCGAAACTCAGGCTGATGTATTCGGCCTTGCTGAATCCGGCATCGCGCATGATATCCAGGAAATGATCATCTTGTGGAAATGCGGCAACCGATTCGGGCAAGTAAGTGTATGCAGAACTGTTTTTTGAAACCAAACGCCCGATCGAAGGCAATATAAACCGTGAATAAAAACCAAATAACTGTTTGACAGGAAATTTCTGCGGTTTCGAAAATTCAAGAATAAAGGCCCGGGAACCCGGTTTTAAAACCCTGCACATTTCACTTAATCCCTTAGGCAGATTTTCGTAATTGCGCACCCCGAAAGCAACCATGGCCGAATCAAATTCTTCATCTCCGAAAGGAAGGTTCTCTGAATCTGCTTTCAACAAAGTAATGGTTGGGCTCAATCCAAGCTTATCCACTTTCTCCTGCCCTATAGCCAGCATTTCCTCGGCTATATCAATACCCGTAATGTTTTCAGGATGAAGTTTGGCGGCAGCTATTGCCAGGTCGGCAGTGCCGGTAGCCATGTCAAGAATCCGGCGCGGTTTGTCATCGCCCATAAGCTTCACCAGTTTTTTCCTCCACCCGCGGTCAATTCCCATCGACAACAAGTGATTTAATAAATCGTACCGACCTGCAATGCTGTTGAACATGGCCTGAACCTGTATCTTGCGGCCGGGTGTCTGGGTAATGGGAGGTTTAGACATGAGAAAGTAATGATCGTATTGAAATTGTAAAAGAACAACATTTAACCGGCATGAAACATATTTCATGGTGCCGGTAAAAAGCACAGGACATAAAATATTGAACAGGCATGGCTGATTAAAGCAACTCTTCCGTGTAGGCTTCGGCCATAAGCCTGAATTTATCAATGGGGACTACACCCGATTGTTCGCACACCAGTCCACCAGCCAGGTTGGATAAAGTAGCCATGAATACCGGATCGGTTTGAGCAGCCAGGCATAAAGCCGCAACACTTATCACCGTGTCGCCTGCGCCTGAAACATCAGCAATGCTCCTCAATTCAGCCGGGATGATCAGGGATATATCTCCGGACGGATTTTTAGAACTGAGAAATACACCATGCTCTGATAAAGTGATCATGACTATGGGTATATTCTGGTTTTCATGAATATTTTGGGCAGCTTTCTGCAGACTTTGAAGTGAAAGAGGATCAATTTCAGTTTTCAGACCTTCAGAAATCTCTTTCAGGTTGGGTTTGAAAAGTGTGATGCCCTTGTATGCTGCAAAATTCTTTTTCTTGGGATCGACGGCAACCGGGATGCCTGCTTTTGATGCCAGTCGCTCAACCTGAGCGATTACATAAGGCGACAGAACTCCTTTATTATAGTCCTGCAGGATAATTACATCCGGCTTTTGTGTTACAAGCAGGCTGGAAATACAGTTCAGCAGCGCCTCTGAATCCGCAGAGTTCAGGTCGGTATCCATTTCTTCATCAACACGCAGCATTTGCATACGGTTGCCGATAATTCTGAATTTTGTTGTTGTAATTCTGTCGCTGCTCCTGATAAGTCCATCGGTTGCAAGCCCTTCTTTTTCAATAAGGTTCAGCAGAACGTCGGCTTGTTTGTCGTTGCCAATAACTGAACATAAAATAGCTTCTGCCCCAAGGGCCTTAATATTAAGTGCAACATTGGCGGCACCGCCCAGCATGTTGTCGCGTTGCCTGAGAGCAACAACAGGAACAGGAGCTTCGGGTGAAATACGATCCACTTTACCAATGAGGTACGAATCCACCATCACATCACCGATTACCAGCACCTTGCACGAACCAAACCGGCTGAACAGGTGAGCGATTTCTTCTTCAGTAATGACCATATTTTACAAGATAAGGATGTAGAATTAAAAGCCCCGGAATAATCTTATTCGAGCTTTGAGAGTGCCTGGCTTATACGGGTTATCGCTTCGCGAAGGTTATCCTCGGAGGTTGCATATGAAAATCGAATGCAGTCGGGCGATCCGAATGCTGCACCGGGAACCAGGGCAATATAAGCTGTATCCAGCAGGTAATCGCAGAGATCGGAACCGGAAAGAATAACCCGCTCGCCGAATTTTTTACCGTAATACGATGTTACTTCCGGGAAAAGATAGAATGCGCCGTCGGGAAGATTAAGCTTGATACCCGGAATTTCCCGCAACAAGCTGATAGACAGATCACGGCGGTATTTAAATGCCTCAACCATTAATTTTATATCATCGCTTTCGGCAGGATCGGTATTCATAGCCACAATGGCGGCCCGTTGGGTAATGGAACAGGTAGCAGATGTAATTTGTCCTTGTAATTTATCGCAGGCTTTTGCAATTTCCGTATTGGATGCCATATAACCGAGACGCCAGCCTGTCATCGCGAAACCTTTGGAAAGACCGTTGAT
Organism: Bacteroidales bacterium; assembly: GCA_038250985.1. Taxonomy (GTDB): domain Bacteria; phylum Bacteroidota; class Bacteroidia; order Bacteroidales; family UBA4417; genus UBA4417. The sequence continues at coordinate 4,952 of JBBSBT010000104.1, read as the reverse complement.
AACTATTACCCTGTCGAAAATTTCTTCGAAAGAGGCAATGCTGTAGTGTTTCCCGGTAAAATTAATATTTTCATAAATTTCGTCCGAGATAATATATACCTGTGGATGGCGTGCAAACACTTCGGCAAAAGCTTTCAGCTCATCATGTGTATAAACCGTACCCGACGGGTTACAAGGGCTGCTGAACATAAACACCTTTGTCTTTGGAGTAATGGCTGCTTCAATCTGTTCGGGCGAAACTTTAAAATCAGTCTGAACACTGCTGTCAATAAAAACTCCTGTTCCTCCTGCCAGTTTTATCATTTCCTTGTATGAAACCCAGTATGGTGCGGGAATCAGCACTTCATCGCCCGGATTCACCAGGCATAGAATTGCATTGGCAAGGGATTGTTTTGCACCTGTTGAAACTACAATCTGCTCAATAGTATAATTCAGTTTATTATCGCGTTTAAGCTTATTAACAATGGCCTGCCTAAGTTCAGGATAACCCGTAACCGGAGTATAATGTGAATAATTCTGATCTATCGCTTCCTTGGCAGCTTCTTTTACATGCTCAGGTGTATCAAAATCGGGTTCACCAATGCTGAGATTTATTACATCAAAACCCTGTGCGCGTAATTCGCGGCTACGGCGGGTCATGGCCAGTGTTTCCGATTCGGAAAGCAGGTTAATCCTGTCTGACAGGTAGTTCATTGATCTGGTTTTTAGTATTCACTCAGGCAAAAGTAGAAAAAATATTGCTTTGACAGCCCCTTTCCTGCATACAATATATGCTGAAAGACTTTTTACACGGTTAATTTTCATAAAAACAGCTGCTTACATGTTTTTTATAAAATTCGATGTTCAAAAGTAATTTATACTGTTTCGTAAAATAAATCATACCGATATTTTTTGCTCATCTCTCAGGAGTCAATAGATATTTAAAATTAAAAAATATAGATGTCTGAACTAATTTTCCGAAATTTGCTTTTTAAATATACAAACCTATGGAGGCATTAGCCGAATTATTAAAATACACCGTTCCCTCACTGGTTGTGCTTGCGGCAGCCTATTTCCTGTTAAAAATGTTCCTTGACAAGGAATATGCAAAAACTGAAATTCAGATGCGCCTCGATGTGCAGAAAATCAGTTTGCCTGTTCGGATGCAGGCCTACGAACGACTTGTTTTACTGCTCGAACGCATTGAACCTGCCGGGTTGCTTGTGCGCACCAGTATGTCGGGAATGAATGCCCAGCAGTTTCAGTCGGCCCTGATTCAGGCCATACGTTCGGAATTCGATCATAATCTTTCGCAGCAATTATACGTATCGTCCAAAGCGTGGGAAATGGTGCGCAATGCCCGGGAGGAAACTATTAAACGCATTAATTCCGCTGCTATGCAGCTTTCTGCCGAAGCCACAGCAACTGACCTGGCGAGCCGGATACTCATCAATGACATGGGTACAGAACAATCGGTAGTAAAAAGTGCACTCGACCTGCTGAAGTCCGAAGCCAGGCTAAATTTCTTTTAACATTAAAAATAATTTCATTTATCTTATTGATTATATGTATGTTTAATATTTTTTAAATAAAAAACGAACCTTTGCCTGCGTTAATTGTTTAACTATTAACTAATTTGTTTAAACAATGCGTCGATTCGAATTTACACAGTTTGTTCCTGCAAGCCTTGATGTGGTTTGGGATTTCTTCTCTTCTCCTTCCAATCTTTCAAAGATCACTCCTCCTGAAATGGGTTTTCTAATTACTTCTCCAGAACAGCCTGAGATGTATCCGGGAATGTTTATTACCTATAAAGTTAGCCCGGCACTTGGGATAAAACTGAACTGGGTAACGGAAATCACCCAGGTGAACGCTAAGAAATTTTTTATTGATGAGCAAAGGCGTGGCCCATACAGCATATGGCATCACGAGCATCATTTTAAAGAAGTGGAAGGCGGAGTTGAAATGCACGATATACTCAGTTATCATGTCCCTTTTGGCTTAATCGGCAGACTGGCAGATATGGCTTTTGTGAAAAATAAGGTAAAACAGATTTTCACCTACCGGGAAAAGAAGATACTTGAATTATTTCCTACGGAAGCTAATTAATTATAAAGCTGATAGTTAGTTTTGGTTTAATTACCGGTAACATCAACTTAATCCGAACACAATTTAAATTTTCAGAACTTTTGGGGAACTAAAAAAAGAATTTAGTTTTTCTGGTCCCAAATCAGGAAAAAAAATTCAGAATCGGGAATATATTGCGGATATCGGATAAGAAAAGCAGTGATTAAAATGCAGGCTGAAACGTAATATGTTTATTGATATTCAATAGCAAATCAAGGCATACGAATCGAATGTTGCCCCAATAATTAAAAAATTCAGGAAAAGATGAAATTGTCTTTCACTTCTCAGTTCACAATAAAATCATCATCCGAAACTTCAATTTCCAAACCAGCGTCAACCAGTTCGGCCAGCCACTTGGACCCGCGTTTGATTATCAATCGGATTTTTGTGAATCCTAATACAGGAAATTTAAGGGTTGCAAGCATAATTTTAAATTTTATGAGATTAAACAAAAAATATTCTATTCAGTAATTGATTCTATTATTAATTGACATCAATAGAAAAAGTAACTTTTCTTTTTAAACGTTATAAGATTAACTTAACCTTTATTATATAACGCTAAAACTGCTTTTTTAATATCAGTTCATTAAAAAATAATACCAAAAGCATGCCAAAAATCTTTTATTGCAGCTGATAGCTTATCAAACACATAGAATGTCACCAAATATTTAAAGTGAACAATCCCGCGATGTCACTGGTTTTATTATCTTTGATATTATTACTGAAATTATTTCCAAAAACGTCAACTGAAGTAAATATGCCTCATTATATTACGCAGGGGACTATCCCTCCAAAACGCCATACTCAATTCCGGAAACCCGGCGGGGGACTCTATTCCGAGCAATTAATCAGCACCGAAGGATTTTCGGATGCCTATTCAATTACATATCATGTTCATCCTCCAACTATGGTCAAATCCATTGAGGAACCTTATTCAGTTGCGCCTGAAATAGCCATAATAAATAATACGCAACACCGCAGCCTTCAGGGTTTTTCTGTCAGGCCGAAGAATGATTATCTCAAAAGCCGTGTTCCCGTGCTGGTAAACAATGATTTATATATTTCATTAGCTGCCCCGGTACAGTCAATGTCTGGCTACTTTTACCGCAACGTTTCAGCTGACGAACTTATTTTTATCCATGAAGGAAAGGGCGTACTACATACCATGTATGGCGAGATTCCATTTAAATATGGCGATCATGTCGTGATTCCACGTGGTGTTACTTACCGGATTGAATTTGAGACCGGGCAAAACCGCCTGTTTATAGTTGAATCATTCACTCCATTCAGATTTCCGAAGCGGTATGTTAACCATTTTGGTCAGCTGCTTGAGCATTCGCCACTATGCGAACGCGATATACGCACGCCAATCAACCTTGTAACCCATGATGAAAAAGGAGATTTCAAAGTTCTGATCAAAAAGAATGATATGATTTTCCCTTACCATTTTGCCACACATCCCTTTGATGTCGTGGGTTGGGATGGATGTCATTACCCATGGTCGTTTTCCATTCACGATTTTGAACCCATTACCGGAAGGCTGCATCAACCGCCCCCTGTGCATCAGACTTTGGAAGCCAATAATTTTGTGATGTGTGCTTTTGTGCCCAGGCTGTATGATTATCACCCGTTGTCCATTCCTGCTCCGTATAACCATAGCAATGTCGATTCAGACGAAGTCCTGTATTATGTCGATGGTGAATTTATGAGCCGTAAGCATGTTGATCGCGGGCAGATCACCTTACACCCGATTGGGTTGGTTCATGGACCGCACCCGGGAGCTGTTGAAAAAAGTATAGGAATGAAGGAAACCAATGAATTAGCGGTTATGGTTGATACCTTTAAACCATTGAAAATCACCCGGCAGGCGATGGAAATTGAAGATAAAGAATATTTTAAATCGTGGATTATGTAGAGACGCGATGCCTCGCGTCTCATACAATAATACAAACCCAACGCAATAGGAGACGCGAGGCATCGCGTCTCAACCAATAATAAACCAAACACATAGGAGACGCGATGCCTCGCGTCTCATACAATAATACAAACCCAACGCAATAAGAGACGCGAGGCATCGCGTCTCAACCAATAACAAACCAAACAAATAGGAGACGCCATGGGAAATGGACATTTAATTCAATTTTAAATTTTTATTATAAAATAACATGGAAAATAAAGACTTTCTGCCTATCAATGGCACTGATTACGTTGAGTTTTACGTTGGAAATGCCAAACAGGCTGCGCATTATTATCAAACTGCCTTTGGATTTCAGCCCCTGGCATATGCAGGTCTCGAAACCGGGTTAACCGATCGTTCATCGTATGTGCTACAACAAGGTAAAATCCGGTTTATTCTTACTACAGCTCTTGTGCCCGATTCTGAAATCGGGGAACATGTAAAACAACATGGCGATGGTGTAAAAGTGGTTGCACTATGGGTGGATGATGCCCACAAATCGTTCGAGGAAACTACTAAACGCGGAGCAAAACCATATATGCAACCCACCATAAAAAAAGATAAAACCGGGGAAGTGGTTCTGTCGGGAATTCATACTTACGGTGAAACAGTGCATATATTTGTAGAACGTAAAAATTATTCCGGCATATTTTTGCCTGGATATGTAAAATGGGAACCGGAATACCAACCGGCAGATGTCGGGTTAAAATATGTGGATCATATGGTTGGTAATGTAGATTGGGGACAAATGAATACCTGGACTGAATTTTATGCCCGTGTAATGGGATTCAATCAATTGATTTCGTTTGATGACAATGACATATCGACCGAATACACCGCTCTTATGAGCAAGGTGATGTCGAATAACAACGGCTACATAAAGTTCCCG
>JBBSBT010000103.1:0-8570 GCA_038250985.1 Bacteroidales bacterium | reverse complement strand
TATGGATATCACTCAAATCCTGGTTTTCACCTGCTGCCCATGGGTCAAGGGGGCCGCCCCCGCCACCTCCGCATATTGTCCTGATGTCAGCATCCGGTTGATCCGACGGAATAATACCCCGTTCAAAGCCATGTGTATGTCCGTAATGTATCTCCTGTACTTTAGTATATTTCTTCATTACCGGTAATAGTATATTTTTAACATAATCTGATCCGGCGTCAAAAGAATTTACATATTTCCATAATTCAGAAAAAGGTGGGTGATGAAAAAACAGGAAAACAAAATCGATAGTTGTGTCTTTTTCGGTTTCATTCAGTTTTGAATCAAGCCAATCAGCCTGTGTTGTGCCATACTGGCTGTAGATATTTGAATTCAACCCTATAAACAATGAATTTCCTACTCTCAAATTCCATATTTTTTCATTCAATGCAGGTATCTGAGGGTAGGCCGATAATTCGTCAATTTTCAGGTAATTATAAAAATAAGGACTCTCTGCCTCATGGTTTCCGGCAACAACAGCAGTAGGAATATTTGATGATAAGGCCGCTAAAGGTTTAAAATATTGTTTGGTATATTGCTCAGGCGAATTGCCACTAACAACTATATCGCCCGAATGAAAAATTCCATTTACATGATTTTCAATATCCGGACCGTATAAGCCGCTGATTTTACTTCTGGCAGCCCGCAATACTTTGCCTGCCATTGCAGTGTCGGAAGCATGTGTGTCGCTAAGCAATACAAACCTGATTTTCCCTTTGAAAGTTGAATCAGGTAACGTTTTGAACGAAAACACTCCCGAAGAATCGGCACCGCTTGCTACCCTGTAAAAGTAGCGGGTATTAGCCAGCAATCCTGTCAGTTTTACCGTATGCCATCTAAAAGGTGGGCTAATAATTTCGGATGTGCCGGCTGTTCGAAAGTTTAACTTTGATGAATCAGTTCCATATTTTACCTGGGTTCCTGTTTCTTCAATATCATGCCAACAAACGGTCATACTTGTTTTTCCCGGACTTTGCAGGTAAGGAATTTGAGTCATCAGCGAAGGATCCGCATGTTTGTATCCGCCTAATTCTGTAACTTCGGCAGCAGTGAGTGCCTTATCCCAAATAGCCAGTTCGGCGCAAAAAATATTGCCATCCTCTCCATCTTCATCCGCAAAAATAAGTAGTGTGCTTTCAAGTGCAAATCGTCCGTCAATATTCTGAACATTTCCGCTCTGCATTAGTTTCCCATCAAGATAAATAGTAAAAAAACTACCATTCTTAACTGAAACAACTAACCTGTACCATTCGCCAGCAACAATAGGATACGTTGAATACCCGACAGCAGCAACGCCTATATTACCCGATTTGTTAATAAATAAATCTCCATCATCGGTATTAGCAACATTAGTTTGGAAGAAACAGTGCCAGTTGCTGAAATCCGGAATTTTAAAATCATACTGCAGGCTGTATTCGTTTACTTTGGCACCGCCGCCGTTTGGATATATATTATGATTCATTTTATAAAAGCTTCCGGAGCCAATAAGTACGGCTCCGTTTCCGCTTTCGGGCCCGTTTGCAGCTGAATGTGTTCCAACAAGGGTCAGTGGTAATCCATATCCGACCTCTGCTTTAGTAAGATCAGATGCATTGTCGAACTTCCACCATCCGTTTCGTTGAGGAAGTGTTGCCTGCGACACATTCGCCACGAGCAGTATTAAAAAAGCAATAAATGATTTTTGCCTGAGTCTCAATTTTGCGTTGTTTTTCGTTACAATATTCTCGATTATTCGGGATATAAAGCTATCGAATTAGTTTGCGTTGAAACGGATTCTTTAATAAAGCACCGAAATCAGACGACATGTTGTAAGCGATAAAGTTCTTTAAAAAAAGGTGCCCCAACTACGAGGCACCCTAATCCAACCCAACCTTCAGCCAAGCCAATTACTTAACAATCACCATCTTACGAATACTGGTGCGATTATTGGCAATCATTTGCACAGTGTAAATTCCATTTGAAAATTTATCGGCATCCAGTTTCAATTCATATTTTCCCGGAGTTTTATTACCGGAATTAATCACATCAATTACTTTTCCTGTCTGGTCAAGAATACGGAAGGAAACATTTCCGGTTTTCTGCACATGGTAAGGGAATGTTGTGTTAAAAGCAACAGGATTTGGATAATTAGCCATCAGATCAGAAGTCTTTTCAGCTTTGTAATCTCTTATGCTTGTGTAATCGGTAGTTGCGTTTCCTAATTGTGTAATCTGATCACTAGTTAAAGCAACATTCCATAGGGCAAGTTCAGCGCAAAAAATCAAAGCGTTTTCTGCATCGTCATCTCCGAAAATATTGGGATCAGGAGCAAGGCTAAACCGACTATCGACAGCAGGTACTTGTCCTTCAATCCACAATTCACCATCAACATATACATTGGCAAAAGAACCGCACTTTACAGTTTCAACAATTCGGTACCATTGATTTGCTACGATTGTATTTGTACTCCAATTGAGTGCAGTAAGCCCAAGTAAGCCCGTTGTTGGCTTAATAAATAAATCTCCATCTCCTTCATTCATTGCGCCAGTTTGAATCAAGCAGCGCCATAGATCAATATCAGGAAGCATAACATCCCATTGCAATGTGTATTCATTTAAGCGTGTTCCGCCTCCATTTGCGTCTAATCCATGAATCATAGTTAAAGCTCGTGCACGCACATTGGCAATAGCACCATTTCCATCATAAGGACCAGCTAATGCATAATTAGTGGCTTCATCAGTCGGAACAAGGTCGTTCCCAATCGTTGCTACGAACAAATGATCCGGATCATCAAATTTCCACAAACCTGATTGTGCAGGAATCTGGGCATTTGCAAAACTGGTAAAAACCAATATTGCAACTAAACTGAGTAAAGTTTTTTTCATAATTTTAATTTGGTTAAGGTTAATTTGGTTTATTACTGATTACAGGTACTTCAAGAAAATCTGAATTGGGCAGTAAACATTTATTATGGTAATAGATTTATCGTAGAACAGTTTTGATTTTGCTTAGCAAAAGGTGTAGTTGAGCTCCTTAACTTTCTTGTATCAACCATATTTTCATTCATGTATTGATATACAATCAATAAAAAGGGGCTTAAGGGCTATTTCAACCTCCAACTATTCAACCCTATCTCATTATAAAAAATTTTTAAAAAAACCCATTCATCCATTCCAAAATAGAATGGAACAAATGAATGGGTTATTGGATTTCGTTTCCGCAATCCTGAAGATACTTACTTCTTAATAAATTTAGAAGTAACAGTTTTACCGTAGGTGTCGGTTAGCTTTATAATATAAACCCCTGTTTTAAGGTCGCTTACATTAATGCTCTGCAATACATTTCTGTATTCTTTTACCTGAGTACCCAAAACGTTGCAAACCACAACTTTGCTTAACGTCTGTTTCCCTGATATATACAGAGTGTTTTGTGCAGGGTTCGGATAAACTTTTACTGCATTGGTAAATTTGTCGGCAAGACCCACTGTCTGATCAATGGTAATCTCCATGCTTGCAAAAATACCTGAGCCATCTTTAGCTGTGGCAGTAACAGTAACTTTACCTTTGAGTACTGCAGTAAGGAGTCCTTGTGAACTAATGGTAGCTGAACCAGTACCATCAACAACACTCCAGGTAACACCCTGAAGGGTCGCATCAACAGGAAGAGCTTCAGCAAACATCTGTAAGGTTCCACCAGCAGTTTCAATAGTTGTAGCATCACCTTCACTCTTCACAGTAAGACCTGTAACCAATACTCCAAACTTTTGAATATCACTGGCTTTGATAAGCATAATATTATCAATGTGAACAGGTTCGATAGCTGCACCAGGCAAGATATTCAGCAAGAACCTGGTGGTTGCTTTCACTGCATTAAAAGTAACATCCCTGGTATAGGTAGTCATGTCAGGAGTAAGAGCAACTTTCCATTCTGACTCACCCTTAACAGCATCAGCAGCTGAGGATAATCCAAATCGTTTATATCCATTAGCCGGATCTTCGAAATCAATATTGAAGGACCTTGCAGCATCAGCCTTTGCATCGAACATGAATACATAGGACTCATCGTTAGCTACCGACCATCCAACATCGTTGCCAGCCTGGTTTACCTGTAGTTGCCAGGTATCAGAAGCTGGACCGGGAACCATTACACAAACTCCGCTAACTACCGAAGCTGTACCACCATTACCTGTCCAGAAGCTCCAAGGCGAAGCGATAGGTCCATCAGTGGCAAATCCTCCGTCTTTTATGATGTTAAAATCTTCCTTAGTCAGTACCTGGTTACTTATGGTAATAACCTTAGTTGCGGATTTCCCTGAAATATCAAGTGCTGCAGCAGTTACAGTAACCGTTCCGTTTTCCCTTGCTGTAAGCAAACCGGTTGTGCTGATAGAAGCACTTCCTGTACCGTTTACTACTGACCATTTAACAGCTTTATTGGTAGCTGTGGCAGGAGCAACAGCGGCATTCATCTGAAGAGTACCGTTATCAGTAGTTATAGTAGTAGCACTTGCCGCACCTGTAACAGTTATTCCGGTAACTAAAACAGTACCCGGAGCAAGGCCTAATTCAATAACCTGTGCTTCAGTAAGGGCAACATCCCATATAGCAGCTTCAGAGCAATTAATCAGGTTGTCGTCTCCACTGTCATCAGCAAATAACAACAATGCACTTTCCAGTGAAAATCTTCCGTCAATAGGCTGTATAGCAGTGCTGTTAACATAAAGTTCTGTATTACAGTAAACTTTATAGAATTCTCCGTTTTTAACTGTGATAACCATCCTGTACCAGATATTCTCAGTAATAGTTTTAGTAGAATATCCTGTGGCACCTACACCGATAGTACTATTGTTATTTCTTTTAAATAATTCTGCATCATTATTATTCGCAACTGTGGTCTGGAAAAATGCATGCCAAACACTGGCTACAGGAACAGAGAAATCAAGCATGAGTGTATACTCATTTACTTTAGTTCCGCCAAGGTTAGGAGCGATTCCGTGAGTTAATTTCAAATTGCTTCCTACTCCAATTTGTGTAGCTAGATTACCTGCTGTGAGTCCGGGAACAGAAACCTGGGTTCCGGTTAATTCAAGCGGTAAGCCAACTTCTGCTTTAAGCATATCGGCAGCATCATCAAATTTCCACCAGCCTACTTTCCTGGATTCCAATTGATTGCTTATAGTAATTTCCTTAGTTCCTACAATTCCTGAACCATCTTTAGCTGTAGCCACTACGGTAACAGTTCCATCCAATTTGGCCGAAAGCAAACCACCGTTGCTAATTGTAGCAGAACCTGTACCATTGGTTACAGTCCAGAAAACTCCCTGAAGAGTAGCATTAACAGGAAGAACATCAAATATCATTTGCAGAGTTCCTTTGTCAGTTGTGATGGTTGTTGCATCAGCTGCACTTTTTACAGTAATGCCGGTAACTAAAGTCCCGAACTTAGCTATATCGGTCGATTTGATAAGATAAACATTATCAATATGAACAGGTTCAATAGCAGCGCTAGGCATAATCTTTAATACGAATTTCGTGTTTGCTTTAACTGCATTGAACGTAACATCCCTTGAATAGGTTTTCATGTCAGTTGTAACAGCAACTGTCCATTCAGACAGACCATTAGGAGAATCAGGAGCTGAAGTTACTCCAAATTTCGCATATCCGTTATTCGGATCTTCGAAGTCAACAGTGAAAGATCTTGCGGCATCAGCCTTTGCATCAAACATTAAGACATATGTTTCATCGTTCGCAACTGACCATCCATTCGTATTTCCGACCTGGTTAAGCTGTAACTTGTAATTTGCTGCAACTGCACCAGGTACCAATACACATTCTCCACCTATTACTGTAGCTGTTCCTCCATTATCTGTCCAGGTTTCCCATGCGCTTCCAGTAGGAAGAATAACTCCATCGGTAGCAAAACCACCGTCCTTAATGAGGTTAAAATCATCTATGGTTAAACTCTGGCTGCTGATAGTAATTTCTTTGCTTCCTGTTACATGACCAACATCATTTGCTGTAGCAGTAACTGTAACAGTACCATTTTCCCTGGCAGTCAGCAAGCCAGTTGAACTGATAGAAGCACTACCGGTACCTTTTGCTACTGACCATGTGAAAGTCGGAATTGTAGCATCAACCGGAAGTATAGCAGCACTCATTTGCAAAGTTCCATTATCGGTAGCGATGGTGGTCGCATCTCCTTCACCAGTTACAGTAATGCCAGAAACCAACACAGTACCAGGAGCAAGGCCTAATTCAGTAATCTGAGCCTCAGTAAGAGCAACATTCCAAATAGCAGCTTCCGAACAGATAACAGGATTGTCGTCTGAAGGAGTGTTGTCTGCAAATAATAGTAATGATTCAACCAAAGAATATCTTCCATCTATTGGCTGAATTTTACCAGCAAGGAAAAGCTCAGTATTAAGATATACCTTAAATGAAGTCCCGTTTTTTACCGAAATAACCATTCTGTACCAAATACCTTGCATAAGAGCTTTGGATCCATAACCCAAATCGCCTGTGCCTAAAGTGCTTTCAACACCCCTGCACCACAAGTCTGCATCACTGGTATTTGTTGGGTCGGTTTGGAAAAAGGGGTGCCAGATTCCGAGAGTAGGTAATTTGATATCCATCATAATGGTGTATTCATTTACCTTGGTTCCACCACCATTAGGGGCAATACCATGGATTAACTTCAAATAGCTACCAGTACCAACTTCGGTAGCTAAATTACCGGCTACAGGTCCGGGAACGGATGTCTGGGTTCCGGTTAATTCCATTGGTAATCCGATATCAGCTTTTAACATATTTGCTGGATCGTCAAATTTCCACAATCCTACTGATGCAGGAACTTGTGCATTTACAAAACTGGCAAAAGCAAGAATTGCAAAAAAACTCAGTAAAAATTTTCTCATGATTTATTGGGGTTTAGGGTTAATAATTAAGAATTTGTATAAAGTTAATTTGAATCAATCATGTAATGATATGTTATTTTAACAACCACATCACTTTGTTTATTTCATCATACCCATCGTATTGCCTGTTTAAGGCATCAACAAGATTCTGACGGTTGTAACTGGTTTCCGAACCTGGATATAACCACCTTAAAGGAAGTCCATTTTTGTTATTTTCATTCAAGCTTGTTGCAGGATTAATAGGAAATTCAGGATATGCATTACGCCTGTATTCGAAATAACTATACTCGGCATCCTGCATAAAGTTGAGGATATAACGCTGCATCCAGATTTGTTTCAATTGTTCCTCCGGAGTTGCTTTTAAAGCTGCTTCACCTGTAAAATATCCGTTTATATAAGTTAGGTCAATTGCTTTGCCATGAGCGTATGTCGATTTGGTGGCCATTATTGCGCCAAGAGCTGATTTTACGCCGGTCTGATAATAGTCGTCAACTGATCCTGTCGTTATCCAACCTTTGATTAAAGCCTCGGCAAGAATTAATTGTTGTTCGGAATATGTTATCAACATACGTGGCTCACAAGCAGCTTCAGTTAAATATCGTTTGTTGAGTACTGAGTATGTATTAGCACTAAAAGCAGTATTCATTGCAGCATAATCCATTGAAACATCTACGCCAACATAAGCCGCCGTATCTGATTCTGTGAGCCCGGCTGAAATTTTGGCTTTTGCAGGTTCTGAAAAATAAAACATACGCCTGTCACCTAATTTTTTCAGGTTATCAATCAATAAAGAGCTGATTATAGTTCTGCTTGTAAACAAGTTGTTAGTACCTGATAATGGATGTTTGTTTTGGGTTGAATAAACCAGCCCAAAATAATCATTGGTTGCACTCATTAATTTACCAGCTGAAACAATTTCAGCAAACCGGTTTCTGATATCCAAAGAAGCAACACCTTCTTTTTTGCTTAATGTCATCAATATTCGAAGGGCAAGGGCATTTGTGGCTTTTTGCCACTGAGCGGGATTACCTTTATACGGAGTAGGATCGCCCGTAAATATTACACCATTGGCAAAATCCTGGTCCGCTTCTTTCAGTTCATTCAGTATGCTTATCAGGATTTCCTCCTGGCTATCGTATTTAGGTCGGAAAAGTCCATTTTCGCCATCACCTGTTTGGCTGTAAGGAATATCTCCCATTTCCATGGTAAGTCTAAAAAACAGGTAAGCCCGTGCAAATTTGGCGACACCTTTGTAAGAACCTTCCATTACACTTCCCTTGGCATATTCCAACATTTTGTTGATATTAGGAAGAATAGTCATTCCACCGAAACTACTACCTCCAATAAGGTTGTACTGCTGATCCATTTGCCCCTCAGTTGCATATCCAACATATTTGGGCAATGCATTGCCTGCAATAAAGCTTTTGGCATCACCACCGGATTCGGTAATTGACAGGATTATTCCCGTACATAAGAGTGAAGGACTCACTTGAGTAGTTGTGTCAGGATTTGTGTTTATTTCCTCAAATTTGTTGCAACTAACAAGGAATGTGAGTATAAGGAGGCTCACTATTGCAATATATCTGTTTGTCTTTTTCATGTGCTTATTTTATATTTTGGTTTTAAAAACGCAACTGTC
>JBBSBT010000102.1:0-8589 GCA_038250985.1 Bacteroidales bacterium | reverse complement strand
GCTGCTTCGAAATAGGAATGCACGTTTCCCTGCATATCTTTGAATTGCTGAGGGAATAAGTCAGGGAATAAAAGCCCTACAATACTGAACAGAAATGCAGTTCCAACCCCAATGGAAATTAAAGTCCACATATTAGGCGCCCATCGGCGGATGGAACTCCAGCCTCGTTTAAAGAATACTCCTCCTGCATAAAAAACTACCGGTGTGGCAAGAGCAAATTCCACCCAGTTCCAGGTTTTTTTTGAAGCAATGGCTCCGAGATGCAGAAATGGGATCATGTCGGACATGGAAATAATAAACAGAGGAATGCTTAATGCAAGAGCAATCCAGAATTTTGTTGCCATTTTCCTGTATGCTTGCTCTTCTTCACTGGTTTCAGCACCTTTTTCCGGAACCAGTGTCATGCCGCATTTGGGACAACTTCCCGGGTGATCCTGTCTGATTTCGGGATGCATCGGGCAGGTATAAATGGTTTTGTTTGCTCCTGCTTTTTCAACCTTTTTCAGGTGCATACCGCAAACCGGGCAATCGCCGGGTTCGGGATAAGTCTTATCACCCTCGCACAACATGGTGCAATAGTATTTTTCACCTTTTGCATCTTCATGTGAGTGATTATGGACTTGCTGATGCTCTTGCTCATGGTGAGAATGGCTTACATGGGTATTTGGTTTTTCCTTATCACCATCATTCACGCTAACCAGTTTCATATTACACACCGGGCAATCTCCCGGTTTATCATATGTTTTGTCGCCTTCGCATTTCATCGGGCAATAATATTGTTTTGCGTCATTAGTATCCATAATGTTGTGTTTTATAAAAAAAATCATTTTTATAGTATCCTAATTTAGTATAAGTATTTATCAAAATCTTATTGATAAACCTCCACCTGCACCAAAGCGGTTATCGAAGCTGGCCATCAAAGAAAAATTCTTCGAGAGCATGTATTCAAGCCCGGCGTTCCAAACAATTTCCTTTTCGAAATTTTTATTTGGCGAGAGATTGTTGACCCAGCCGAAGTCAAATTGGTATTCATAGTATCCAAATGCGAACAACCGGGGAAACACCATCAAGTCCCGGCCAATCCCGATCCTCGGCCTCAACTCATTATCAATGCGTAGATCCAGGTTAAACATGTATGGGGTAAACCACCGTATTCCGGCCACGGCAGTGGTATTAATATCGTTAAGACTGTTTGGATTGGTATTTTCCATGTTCACACCAGCGAAAACCCTGAAATAATCGTAGAGATACCGTTCATAAGAAAATTCGGTTTCCAGGTTTTTATTCCAACCATATTCAGCATCAAAATTAAATTGATTCCGTACATTGGATGAAACCAGGTTCAAAGCTGTTTTATTCGATGCCAGATCTGCCAATCCCCAGGTATAATAGCGATCCGTTTCATGAATGAGCTTCTTTAAAGGATACCCTTTCAACCTGGGATCACGGGGCGTATCATAACTGAATATGCGGGCCATACCACTCACCAAGTGATAAAGCACATGGCAATGAAAAAACCAATCTCCGTATTCCTCCTGTCCATAAAATTCAATAGTAACTTGTTTCATGGACGGGACGTTAACCGTGTGTTTAAGCGGTGAGTAATCCCCGTTATTGTTGATTACCCTAAAGAAGTGGCCATGCAGGTGCATCGGATGATCCATCATTGTAAGGTTGTTCAATGTGATACGGGTTACTTCTCCCTGTTTAATTTTGATTTTGTCCGTTTCCGAAAGTGGAATGCCGTTCAGGCTCCAGATATAACGGTTCATGTTTCCGGTTAGGTTGAGCAAAATTTTTCGCACTGGCGCATCCATTGGATAGGTTGTTTTTACCGGCGACCTCAAATAGTTGTAATTATTATCATCCAATTGGCTTCCATCTTTCATGTCCCCCATAGCCATATTCATTCCGTTGGAATTGTTTTTACTGACGGAATCCATTTGCATTATCATGGATGAACCGGTGGTATCCTTTTGCTGCATATTTGAGGTGGTCATGCCCTGCATGCTGTCCATATTCATTTTTCCATCCATCCGCATTCCCCATTTTTCTTTCATTTTTTGGGGATCATCCTTTTTTGGCCTGAATTTTAAAGCTGGCGCTCCCATGCGCATATCCATTTTTGCCATTTTTTTCATCATGGCGATCTTATCTGGTTTGGGGACATCCGGGGCAGCAAGGGTTTTTCCTTGTCCCAGATAGGCAGACGTTGTCCCTGAGCCATCAGCAGCCGTGGCCCTGAATTCAATTTCCCCGCTTTCAGGAATCGTTACAATAAAATCATAGGTTTCAGCAATGGCTATGAAGGTTTTGTTTCGCACTACTGGCACAACATCGTTTCCGTCGGCTGAAACCAAGGTTGGATCAACTCCTCCGAAGGTCATCCAGAAAGAGGTTGAGGCCGAACCATCAATAATGCGCAGTCTGACTTTTTCTCCTGGTTTAAAATCGGGGTATTCCTGCTTTTGCCTGCCGTTTATCAGGAATGTCGGATAATATACATCCGCAATGTCAGCTCCACCCATACGCTGTTTCCAAAATTTGAGCTGGGCGCTTAATGCCCCTTCGGCAATAACCTGATTCAAGGGAGTCGCAGTACCTTTTTTAATTTGGTACCATTCACTCCCTCGTTTTAAAGTCCGCAGAACATTCATGGGTTTTTCATTGGTCCAGTCAGACAAAACCATAACCAGTTCTTTGTCAAAATCAAGTTTCTTTTCCTTGGGCTCAATCACAATGGAACCGTAAACTCCACTTTGCTCTTGTAGCATCGTATGTGAGTGATACCAATAAGTACCGGATTGCTTTAACGGAAATTCATATTTTAGGATTCCTCCCGGCTCAATGGGTGGGGTTGTCAGATAGGGTACACCATCATAAAAGTTTGGCAATAAAATACCATGCCAGTGGATTGAAGTCTCAACATCCATTTCATTTTTCACATAGATAACTGCGTAATCACCTTCTGTATAACGCAGAGTTGGGCCGGGTATTTGCCCGTTGATGGTCATGCCCATCACGTTTTTGCCTGCTTTATTTACCAGTTCCTGTTTTAAAGTCAGGTGGTAAGTTATCGTATCTGCTTTGGCCGAGGCAGTAAATCCTGTCAGCACAAATAAAGCTAAGGTTAAAAAAGTAAATTTAAATTTCATATTTATTCTTTAATAGGTTGGTTTTGTATTAATTGATATCCTGCTTCTTTCCACGCTTCCATCCCACCTTTCAAATTATAAAGATTTGAATATCCTGCATTGGCAAGCGTTTTTGCGGCAATGGTACTCATGCGGTCGCTACGGCAATACAAAATAATTTTTTGGTTTTTGGCTGGAAGCTCATCCAAAAGCCCGCCAATTTTATCGTAAGGGATAAATAAATCTGTCTGAGGGATTTCTCCGGCATAGGGAACATGCACATTCACAAGTGTAAAATCTTTTTCTTCCATCATTTGATGAAGCTGGGATACAGAAATTTCATTCACACCTTTATTCTGCAATTTCACGGTTTCTGTTTTTCCGGCAGAAAGCAATATGAATAAACCTGTACAAGCAATAACTATTGAAATAATCTTTTTCATATTATAACCTCCTAAATTTTATTTGGTATTACTTCATTAAAACAACAAATCACCATAGCCCCAAATCAACGTACCAATGAGAATATTCAGATTGGCAAAGGTTTCGAGATATTGGTGATGTTTTGTTGGGTGAATTTTTTCAAAAATTGCCTGTTTGTTCCGGGCAAGTTCTTTTAATTGTTTAAGATGATATTCATTTCTTCCTTTCAGCAACACTTGTTTAGCAACTACCGTAATTAAAACCATCATGGAACCCGACCTTGAAAACAATGAATTGCCCATCAGTATTTGAAGATAATAGGAGACTAATACCAACAAACAGGCAGTTATTAAGATTAAGGTTGGTTTTATGTTATTTGTTGTATTCATGTCAATTCTTTTGCCTTGTTCCTTCTAATTGAAGAATTTTGAATTATCGGTACCGTCATTGTAGTGGATTAAAAAGTAACTGTCATCTTCGTTTTTAAATTTTTGTTCTGCCAACCATCGTTTAGCACTCAACTTTTCGGTAACGTGATATTGAATCGACTTTACACGGATGCCCCAGAGATAGGCATCAAGTATTAAGTCGGAAGTAAGGATGTAATTACCGGATTTCATTTCGAGGTTCCTGTTTCTTATGGAAATCTTGTTCTTAGAACCAAAGAACCCTAAAAGACCCGATTTAACGGACATATCAAGGCTGACGTTATTTAACTTCTTAGCATTGTCAGAAAAATCATATAGTTCTTTAAAACCCGGAGAGGAAGCTTCAATAACATACTCCGCATTATTTTGCCGGGCGAACGGGAAAACGGTTAAAAGAATGTTCGATTCATTCGGTTTACAAACATAGACCGTGGTATAACTGTCAGTAAGCTTTTCCTTTTCATCAAACAACAAAATCCTGATTTCCACAGATAGGTATCCTTTCACCGTATTCAGGTTACTGATGTTGAATTCTTGTTTTGAGATTTGATCACCCGCTTCATTATAGCTTGTACGAACGATCTCCCTGCCCGCAATTTGCTCAATGATCATGTTTTCCTGACCCTGACTTACCCTGACCCATGCCAGCAAAATCATCACTATAATAAAGTACTTAATCTTTAACATTTTTTTTCAAGATTTTAAATGATTACTTTACATGTACGTCCTTACGCATCTTAAAACTTCTGCCGTATCCCCAGGCTTTTGTTGGTTTTCGCGATAGACTCCCATGGATCTTTTTCCATTTCGGTCAATGCCCTGATGGCATCGATGGTTTCCGGAATTACAATGGCTTGGTTGTCTACCACATAAGCATAGAATAATTCATCGCCCTCCACTTTCAACATGTCCTGCCACAGGGCTACTTCGTACATATCCCCATAAGGTCTGTTTAACGCCAGCATCAGCTCTTTGATAGCGTTATTAGCCGAAAGGCCTTCCCCATAGTTGATCAGTGCAACGCGGGTAGAAGCCCGGAAAGCCTCCAGCACTTCCTCTTTACTTGTTTCTTTGGTGAGCTGCACGTACCAGTAATGCAGATGGCTGAGCGTTTCCGGGACCTTAACGGCAACGGTTATAACATCCAGATCGGGATCAACCGTCTGTGCATCGGGTCCCTGGTGGCTGGGTATTTCCTTTTCTGGCACCAACGTGTTCATGATCCCATTCAAATGGCTTTCCCAGGGATCGGTTGCCCGGCGGAGCAATGTCCCCCTGGCTTTTTTTAACAATCCTGCTTTCTTCAGGGCGGTGAGCGTTCGGACAATAGAGGTCGTATTGCATGATACAACTCTTGTAGATTCCCGGCCAAATGCCGTTTCATAATTGTTTTCGGCACTAAATGAATGGCCGGTAGTTTCGTGCTTTTCCCCACCCTGAACAATGAACTTCAGCTTGGATTCCCTGTATTTCTCAATATTTTGAGCAGCGATTTTCTTTGGCGTGCAATCCACAATAATGTCTGCCTTTTTTATCAGGTCTGAAAGGATGCCTTGTACCTGTATCCCTGCTTCTTCCATCTGCTTCCTGTAATCATCATTAAAAGCAAATACCGGGTAATCTCTTTGTATAGCAATTTTTATCCGCCAATCGGTAATAATATCGCAAATCCCGGCTAGCTCCATATCGTCTTGTAAAGCAACGGCATCCGCTACCCGCTTACCAATTACGCCATATCCATTGATGGCCACTTTTACTTTTTTCATTTTTTTAAATTTAAAGACTTGTGTTTAATAAACTGAATAAATGCCAATCAAACAAGAATACTTCCTGCTGTATAAAAAAGGGTGTTTCTATTTAGAGCATAAATAGCTGTGAGTAAACTAAAATGCAAGGATATATTGATGTTTTTTATTTTTACCCATCATGTTTACTACATGCCAAGGTGCTGTACAGGAGGCGCGACCGCCACATTTATAATAAACAAAATCACTATCGTGATAAGTATTAAATAGCTCCACACCACAATATTGCGTATTTTACGATTGTCGATTTTTTTATCAATAAAAGGCAAAAGAACAAGCCCAATTAATACGAAAACCGGAAAAACGACCAAAGCGCCCAGTCCAAACCAATCTTCTAACTGATAAAGAGGTAAAAAAATCCATGGTGGTTTTGTCATTTCAACACCGGAATAAGGCCCTGGATATAGTTCAACAGGGAACATTGCTGCCAGAAATGCTACAAAGCCATAAATAGCTGCGCTGTAACCGATTATCTTTTTCACATGGTCATAAAAAGTAATTGTTCGGGTTGATGTTTTCCCGGGGATTGGAGAAAGACCGTTCAATTTCATTAGAACTAAATGAGGAATTAAAAAAATCAGAAGAAACAAAGGCAATATTAATACATGGGTGGTAAATAAGCGCATAACAGCCAAGGCACCGCTTAGAAAACCTGCAATTGCCCCACCCATAGGGACTAATGCCAGTGATTCCAATGCGTGCTGATAGGCTTCGTAACCTTCCTGGTCCCATTTGATGGCTGTACCTGAAAAAAAGAAAGTAAATGTTATTACAAGTAAACCAATACCAAACATCCAGTTCCATTTACGCCTGCCCATATAGGAGCCTGTAAAAACAATCCTGCTTATGTGCAGGATGATTAAAAATGTTACGGCTTCAGCCAGCCATCTGTGGAAAGACCTCAACCACATTCCCCAGGGATTGGAAATCAAATTAAGGACACTTTGCCGTGCATTATCTACTGTAGGCGTATAAAACAGTGCCATAATTATTCCGGTAACGACCAGCAGGATAAACCCGGTTACCGTTACACCACCGACCGTATATCCAAAATGCTTTGCATGTTCCGGCACCGGATAATTAAAGTCTTTAACTCTCCATTTCTTTTCCTCTAAAGGTTTTAAGTTAGTCATCAGATTTCTCCTTTCTTTTTTTAGGAAGATAAACATACGCTAAGCCGAAAATAAATATACCCAGGCTAACAGCCTTTATAACAGTAGGAACCGAAGATTCTTCGACCTCTTTTCTTATCGTTGAAAAATCTTTTCTCAATGCTTCTTCATTTTCTTCTGCATCCTGAAGGCTGTCACCTTGTTCTTCATTTTCATGCTGCATTGTTACAGATGTTACTTTTTCTATTTTTTTATTTTCTTTATGTTTTCCGTCTCCCTGGGCATTTATTATCATGGGAGTTAACAATAGAAAAAAAAGTGTGATTGAAATTGTTCTTTTAACCATAATATTCCTCCTTTTTCATAAATGATGACAGATAATTATTGTTTTTTCATTTTGAGTTTTAAAAACTGTGCGTTAATGGCGACAATGATGGTACTCAGGCTCATTAAAACTGCCCCTACAGCAGGACCCAGCACAAAACCTGATGAATATAATACGCCTGCGGCCAGCGGGATGGCAACGGCATTATACCCGGTTGCCCAAACTAAGTTTTGAATCATCTTTTTGTAAGTGGCTTTCCCAAATAAAATAAGATTGGCAATATCCTGTGGATTACTGTTTACCAGGATAATATCGGCGGTTTCAGCTGCTACATCTGTGCCGGAACCTACGGCTATGCCCACATCTGATTGTGCAAGTGCCGGAGCATCATTTACACCATCGCCGGTCATGGCAACAAACTCCCCTTTGCTTTGCAGATCCTTTACAATCTCCACTTTTTGGTGTGGAAGCACTTCTGCAAAATATCCATCCAGGCCTAACTGGTCGCTTACCGCTTTTGCTACTTTATCATTATCGCCGGTTGCCATCAATACTTTTATGCCATTCTTTTTAAACACTTTAATGGCTTCGGCACTTTCGGGCCTTATCTCATCAGCCAGAGAAATATATCCTGCAAGTTTTTCATCTATGATAATGAACACCACCGTCTCTGCTTCGCTGCTATAGGCATCTTCAGGAATAGCAATGCTTTTATCTTTCAGATAACCGGGGCTTACTACTTTTATTTGTTTGCCTTCAACAATTGCTTCAACACCTTTGCCTGTTATAGCATTAAATTTTTCAGGTTTGGGAACGGTAATCTTTTTATCTTTTGCTTTACGAACTATGCCAACAGCAATCGGGTGCTCTGAACTTTGTTCCAATCCCACAGAAAGACGTAACAATTCATCTTCGGAAAATTGTTTGTCAAGCGATACGATGCGGGTAACGCCAAAATCACCTTTAGTAAGGGTGCCCGTTTTATCAAATAAAAGCGTTGTTATTTTTCGTGAGTCTTCAAAGGCGGTACGATTTCTTATTAGAAGCCCGTTTTGTGCAGATATTGCAGTTGAGATAGCAACTACTAAGGGGATCGCCAACCCCAATGCATGCGGACAGGCAATGACCATTACGGTTACCATGCGCTCCAGTGCAAATACAAAAGGAAAGCCTAAAATCAACCATACTGCTAAGGTTCCAAAACCAATGCCGAGCGCAATATAAGTAAGCCATTTCGCGGCCCGGTCAGAAAGGTTTTGCATTTCAGATTTTGACTTCTGCGCTTCTTCTACCAGCGCAATCACTTTATTGAGATAGCTATCTTTCCCCGTATGCTCTACTTTTACTTTGAGCGAACCATTG
>JBBSBT010000101.1:0-8658 GCA_038250985.1 Bacteroidales bacterium | reverse complement strand
TACGATGAACACGGCCACCCGGAACTTGGAACAGTAAGTAAAGCCCACATTTACAACATGCTGCTACAGATAAGGCTTAAGCAACTCAGCATTAACGTAAAGAGCCGCCCTGTAGAAATGGGTTATGAGTTGCGTTGTATTGCTCCTACAGCCTGGGATTTATTGTATTGCAGCCTGTTAGGAATAGGTGTTAAGAAAATATTTGATGACGGGCAAACCGGCTGCATGGTAAGTTCCGATCCGACCGGCGATATTTTCCCGTTGTTCCTCAAAGACCTGGAAGACGGACATGGCAAAGTTAAGACCAGGATGGTAACCATGGACAGTCAGAAAGCACATATGGTTTTCTTCGATAGCATTCAATACCTCACTGCTGATGATATGGAAGCGGCGAAAGAATACCTGAAGAACCCTGAGGAATTTGATTTTATGAAGATCCTGGAGTGGGAAACAGTGTAAGACACCTGAATAGGAGTGCAGAAACTGAAACTTTCAGTTGTTTTTTAACAAGGCTCTGTTCCTACCGGATCAGAGCTTTTTTCTTATATGAAAATGCCGTCTCAATTTTGTATTGAAACGGCATTTAATCTTTTTATCAACTATTAATTTGTCTTAAACTCCTTCGCGATTGCCACCAGAGTTTTTCCACTGAAAAGCATGGGGCCATTTAGATGTTTCTTTAGTAATTTCAGTATGACAAGTATTGCAGGCAGTCTTTACTTTTGGAGAAGCACCGGCATGTTTTTCGGCAAAGTCATTAATCGTTGCATCGCCTCCGCGTGAGCTTTTGTGACAAATACCACAGCTACCAATCGACTTAACCGGGCGGTTTGTACCCTGATATTGCATTTCCTGATAGTTATCTTTGGCAACCAAAGAAGGAACCATTGCATGTGGACTGCCATGACAGGCAGAACAGAATAGATTTCCATGGCCATGCGCGTTTTTATAAAGCGTAGTACCGGTTTCAACACCTGATACCCCCTTGTGACAGCTTACGCAACTAGGCTCGCCCTCCCATGGTACTCTTCCTGCAGCGATGGTAGAAGCCACATTGGCCATACTGCCATGACATGCGGTGCAATTGCCATCAGCAGCAGTATGACGAGCACTGCGGCTACATTTCGTGCTTGCTCCCGGATGGCAGTTGTAACAGGTAGCGCCTTTGTTTGCATGGTAGCCATGGATAGCTTGTGACAGATATTTTACACCAACTTTTCCGGGCGCTCCCAATGCTGGTGAAGCATGGCAGCTGGCACAAAGAACCGGTTTGCTTCCCATCAGATTTGTGCTGTGTGCCTTATCGTGTTTGGCAAGAATGTCGTCGAATGCATCTATTTTACTGTTTCCATGACATTGGGCACAATTAATCTCATCAGAGGTAGGTATCACAGTTTTTGTTGTTGCAACAATCTTACCAGCGGCATCTTTTACAGTTATTGTAGCTTGCTGATAAGGGTCTTTTACACCGTTGTCATACACAGGCACAACAGGAATGCCTTCAGCACTAAAGAATCCAGTTTTTGCTTTCATCTTTCCTGTCAGACCATTTCCGGTCAATCCAATATTCGGTGCCAGTGTTACTCCGAAGAGTTTCTGTGCATAGGTCCAGAACTGACCATAATTTTGTTTTCCAACCGAATAAGTATTGTTGTCGATTGAATAAGAAACAGTAAGCCCTGTTGTAACAACACTAGGCACCTTACCCCTTTTTACAACCTGCACTTTCAGATTGTTGTAAGGGGGCAAAATCACCATCTTGTCGTAAGTGGGATTTAAACAATGCATTCCCAGATCATTCCATGCAAATACCACATAGGCGCTGGTTCCGCCTAATACTACATTATTGGCTGTTGCGGCTTTTTCAGTGCTAGTATCTGTTATGTCCGCCTGATCTTCAACAGCCTGCTTCTTGCATCCCCATAAAATTAAGGAAGCGAACAGCGCAACTTTCCATGCTGAATTAATCTTTTTCATAGGAGTATAATTTAATTAATAATCATTTTTATTGCTTGAATATTCCATACATCAAGTAGTGTAAAACTAAAACACATTTGTTTAAAAGACGATACTATATGTCATATATTGCATATTTTATATATCATTTTGTGTAAACTAATATTCAGACCATAAGAACTAATCAGGATCTATGCACATACAAGTCAAGATAGTAAAGGTTTTGAAGCAAAAAGTAAATTAGTTGACAAATATTTAGTTAAGCTATATTTATATGCTCTTGGCATGTAAGCTTTTTTTACTTCAACTATTCTGTATCACCTACAGGCAGTTGTAACCGGAAAAAGTAAATGGAATCATCTTGCACTGACTGTGGGATAGTATCAGATGGCTAATATGTCGTATTATGCCTATGGCCTATTTAAAACTTAATTTTTCAAGTCAAGACGATCAAATACTGATGTCTGTGATTCCATATCGCTTAATAGACTAAAAAGTTTATCACTAAACTCATTTAAGGTTTAAACGGTTGCATGGCAAATTCAGACCCCAGTGGTGCTATATCTCATTAATTTCTAAAAGACCTGGAAGACTTGATTGGAAAGTTGGGACCTGCATAGTTAGCATGGAAAGGCAGAAAGTATGTATGGTTTTCTTCGACAGCATTCAATATCTTACTGCTGCCGATATGGACGCAGCAAAGGAATACCTTAAGAATCCGGAGGAATTTGATTTTATGAAGATACTTGAATGGTAAAAGTGTCTGCACACTTATCTTCAAAGTGTCTGCACACCTTTTTCAGGTGTCTGATACTTTGAACTTCCTGCTTTAAATTAAAAAGCCCCGTCAAATTGAACCAGGTTTTTTTGTGCCGGCCATTTTAAATTGCAGATGGAATGCAGCAATATTAGTCGGTGTTAGTAACATCCGCTATTTAACTAAACTAATGTTGCAGGCTGCCTTATATGAACAAAAGAACATGTAGTGTAGCCTCGAAAATAATGTATATTTACAATATCTAACCAAAGCAAATTTGAATCGGTTAAACCATAAATCATTCAAAACATTAACTTATTCCCTTGTCCCAGTGACTAATGAAACTGCAGTTATGGCCTGGATATTAAACCCATTGCTTTGAAACACGAAGTAATCGTTGAGATAGCAAATAGCATCATCAACAAACTTTATTGAACAGTCCGGCTGAATCCCAAAAAAAACAGTCATAATTCAACATTTTATTATGAATTCACTAACTGAAATCCTGAATTATATCCCTGCTGATATTGTAAAATTTATCCTGGTTGCCTTGTTTTCGCTCCTGATCGGGCTTGAGCAAAGGAGGCATCATATCGAAGAGGAAACTGAAAGTCTGTTTGGTACCGACCGGACGTTTACACTGATTGGGATACTTGGATATATTTTATACATCATCAGTCCGCAGAACTTATTGCCTTTTATGGTTGGCGCAGGTGTGATTGCTACCTGGCTGGGAATTTACTATTTTCAGAAAATACAGGTTAAGAAAAAGTTTGGTGTAACCTCACTCGTAATTGCAATGATTACCTATTGCCTTGCACCATTGATTTATACCCAACCCAAATGGCAGGTAATATTAATTGTGGTTATAATCCTTGTGGTTACAGAACTAAAAGAGTCCTTGTTCAGATTTTCAAAAACATTTGATAACACTGAGTTTATTACACTGGCAAAATTTCTGGTCATAGCCGGGGTAATTCTTCCGTTGCTGCCAGATGCCCCTTTTTCAGAGGAAATCAACATTTCCCCCTACAAATTCTGGCTGGCGATAGTGGCGGTTTCGGCTATTTCCTATTTCAGCTACCTGCTTAAAAAATTCGTTTTCCCTCAATCGGGTATTGTCCTTACCGGCATTCTGGGCGGCATGTACAGCAGTACGGCTACCACAATTATACTTGCCAGGAAAAGCAAGGAAATGCCGGAACACAACAAAGTGGTTGCGGCAATTATTCTTGCCACTACCATGATGTACCTGCGGATATTTCTGCTCGCATTGTTTTTCAACCAGCAGATTGCGCTCCGGTTACTGCCTTCATTTGTTGTGTTTGTGATAGTATCTTCATTGATAGCTGTTTATTTTTTAAAGTTCCATCGCCGGAAGCAGGTGAAAAACGATGAAACCCAGGTTATTCATTCAAACAATAATCCATTGGAATTCAAAACGGCCCTTATATTTGCCGGGCTCTTTATCTTTTTTGGTATCATTACGGGTTTTATCAATAAAATGTACGGCACTGCAGGTATTAATGTACTGTCGTTTGTAGTTGGCGTAACGGATATCGATCCGTTCATTTTAAACCTTTTTCAGAGCAAATTGAATATCGACACATCGATACTTGTAATGGCAGTGCTGAATGCCATTACCAGTAACAATTTATTGAAAATGATCTATGGGATTTCATTTGGCGACAAAACAATCCGTCCACAGTTAATAACTGGTTTTAGTATTTTAATCGGGCTGGGGCTTGTGTTCGCTTTTGTTTTCCGTTTTTGATGCAGGCAGTAATTACTAAAGCAAGGGGAAAAGATAGTTGAACAGGATTCTTATAAAAAAACATCCACCAGGTTATAACCCGGTCCGGGACGCCTCCGGGATTATCAAAACACATTTAAACCTGCCACGGCAGGTAATACATCCTCGTATGTTAAGACTACTGTAGTTGAATCTACGAACTCTATATAGCTAACCGGTATTGGATTCCAGGTAATTTTTAAAGTATCTTTGCCCAAATAATTTATATTTTATGATCTGGGAAAAGCGGTGGTTCCAGTTTACCATTCTAATGATTCTGGCATTTATCTGGGGAAGTTCATTTATCCTGATGAAAATCGGGATGTTGAGTTTCAACAGTGGCCAGGCCGCGGCTTTGCGTATTTTAATGGCGTCGCTGGCATTATTGCCGATGGCAATCAAACATATCAGCAAACTGCAGCGGAAAGATCTGAAAAGCATATTAATTGCCGGGTTTATCGGCAGTTTTTTCCCGGCATTCCTGTTTATGAAAGCCGAAACACGCATCGACAGTTCACTGGCAGGAATGCTTAACTCCCTTACCCCGGTATTCACACTTTTAGTGGGCCTGCTTTTTCACCGCACCACGGCCAAAGGGTTGCAGGTTGTTGGTTTATCACTCGGACTGGCAGGTGCAACCGGGTTAATATTGGCAGGAGACGGCTTCCACCTCGTATCAGTTAACGGCTATGCCCTTTATATTGTACTTGCCACCTCTTTTTATGCAATCAGCATAAACCAGATCAAATCAAAACTGACACACCTCACCGGTGTTCAGATAACTTCCTTTTCATTCCTGTTTATTGGTCCGCTGGCGCTGATTTACCTGCTTACTACTGATTTTGCACCGGTTACAGTAAATCCATCATGGCCGCTGCATTTGCTGGCATTGGCAGCTCTCGCAATAATAGGCACAGCCCTAGCAATGCTACTGATGAACAGCCTGGTCCGGCATTCGTCGGCTGTCGCTGCTTCATCTGTAACTTATGTTATCCCTGTTTTTGCTATTATGTGGGGATTGATCTATGGCGAAAGAGTTACTCTGTTTCACATTATCTGCATGAGTTTTATCCTGGCTGGCGTTTACATTATTAATTGGAAAAAGAGACAGAAGATTAAAGCATAAAAGGAATAAACTCCTGCTTTTTCAAAGATAATAAAATGATCCTGGCTAAACCGGTCAGTTTAGGCGGTATTTGTCATAAGCCGGAAAAAGTTCCATTTTGAACCAGGTAGAATTCCATTTTGAACCAGGTATTCGCCAGATCAGGAATGAAAATCATAAAAAGACCTGAAAAACTAAAATACGATTACGGATATTGATATTATTTTTTTTACTTGAGTAAACATATTTTATTATTTTCATTTGATGTTTACATTCAGACACTTACTACTTATTAATAGTTGTCTCAAAGATATTTATTCAAATTTTTTTGATTTTTCTTTTTGTAGTTAAAACAACAGTTTAACTTCGCCGCCTGAATGAGGATTTATCATTTGGCATAGACTTTGCCGACAGGATAGTACAGGAGATAAACAACTTTGGAAACTGCCGGCGTACCCATTTCAGACAAAACTGAAGTGAAACCCATGCCAGGCCAAACGAAATACAGGAAACACAACTGCAGGCGTTCGTTTGAAAGACAAATTACCTTCTATACGATTAACCCCGGTCTCCCCGGATTAAACTGCCATGAATACAACTAACACAGACAAAATGTTACAAAACGATAACATTCCCGAAACCACCACTGAACCGGATCAGATTAATTCAAAAACGCCAATGACAAAGCTCCCGCACAAAGCTATATATTTTGACAAGCGACTTTCGGATAAAGAAATGACCGCGGTATACAGCGAAAAAAGCCGTGCTTACTGGATTACTACCGAGCCTGGCAATAAAGTGGTTTTTATGCTGCTGGATACCATGTACCTCGATAACCTGCATCCGCACCCCGAAAATAATTTATTTTATTAGATCATCATATTTTAATGATCTGTTCCCTACCCTGTGATTTTGATTGAGCCGGGCAAATAAACATGCCATCAATGCTTATCCTAATGGTAAAAAAACACAAGGAAAGTTGTTGGCACAATAATTTAATTACTTTTATGGAATAAATATGGCTTAACCGGAGGTCTGCGGGATTCTGAATCCATTTCTTCCTTCCGGATTCACTCAATGAAAATAATTTTATATGCTGCAGCTAAACACGTTTAAGGTCTATCGCTATCGCTGGACCATCCTCAGTATTTATATGTTTTTAATCGCGGTGAACCAGATGCTATGGATCACTTTTGCACCTATTACAACTGATGCAACTAAATACTATGGCGTTTCGGATATCTGGATCGGAATCTTATCCATGTGTTTTATGATCGTGTTTGTTGTGGTTTCAATTCCTGCATCCTGGATTATCGATAAATATGGAATCCGCGTCGGAGTAGGGATAGGAGCAGCATTTACAGGTATATTCGGGTTGCTGCGCGGGTTTGTTACCACCGATTTTGATCTTTTACTAATGGCTCAGATCGGCATCGCCATCGGTCAGCCATTTATCCTGAATGCCATCACAAAATTCGCAGCCCGATGGTTCCCTATAGCAGAACGAGCCACGGCTGCAGGTCTTGGAACGCTGGCCATGTATATTGGTATTCTGGCGGGTATGATAGTTACACCTCACCTGATCATCGGTTCCGGTATCGGGGGTATGCTTTATATTTATGGCGTAGTAGCAATGGCTGCAGCTATAATATTTGTTGTATTTGCCAAAGAGGGCCCGCCGACTGCACCTTGCCGCCCCGACCAGGAAGAACGTTCGCTGGTATACGACGGCATTAAAAACATCTTTAAAGTCAGGGATTTTAACTGGCTGCTGTTTATCTTTTTTATAGGGTTAGGCGTTTTCAACAGTGTGACTACCTGGATCGAAAACATACTTAGTCCGCGCGGTTTTTCGGCCACCCAGGCCGGCATAACCGGAGGGCTGATGATTGCAGGTGGTATACTCGGCGCACTGATTATCCCTATACTTTCAGATCATTACCAAAAAAGAACTCCTTTTATGATCATAGCACTGGCCGGAGCCACCATATGCCTTGCAGGAATAACTTTTGCAACTTCCTATTGGTTGCTTCTGGCCTCAGGGGCAGGCCTGGGTTTCTTTTTGCTAAGTTCGGGCCCTATCGGATTCCAGTATGGTGCCGAAATAACCTATCCGACTTCCGAAGGAACCTCAAACGGAATGCTGCTGTTGATGGGACAGATATCCGGAATCGCCTTTATTTTTGCCATGGACATATTCAAATCTCCGCAAACCGGATCTATGACTATCCCCCTGATGGTACTTATAGCCCTTATGGTCCTGGGTATCCTGATGTCGACACAACTGAAAGAATCATCCCTGATAAGCAAAGAGAGTTTACATAAAGCAGCCTGATTACACCGGCGAAATTTATAGAAACGAGCTGAACCATCTGAACCGGAAAAGGAATGAATTATTTAGGGAAAATGATAATAAATAATTTCCGTTCAGGGACTTTCCTTTTCATTCTTGTATTTCAGCTTTCACAATTGTCAGCTCAAAATGAAATTCCGGATTCCCTGGTAAAAGTACGGATTCAGAACATTCAGGAAATGCTCAAGCAGGGAAAACCGGCGGCAAAGCTTTGGTGGGCCGGATGGCTTTACGGGTACAGTGCTGCAACCGTTGCACAGGGAGCTGTAGCTCTAACAAATGAGAATCTCAAAACCAGGCAGGATATGGTACTGGGTGCCGCCACCACCCTTATCGGGGCTGCCGGGCAAGTGCTTATGCCTATGGTTCCGGCATCCGCTCCGAAAAAACTGGATTTGATTCCAGGTGATACACCCGAAGAACGGATTATTAAACTGAAAAAAGCCGAAGAACTTTTCGAGGCAAGTGCCAAACGGGAGATAGATGGCCGCTCGTGGACCATGCATGCCGCATCGGGGGCAGTGAATCTTGGCAGCGGTCTTGTTACCTGGCTTGGATTTGATCGAACGCTGTCGGCCGGGTTGTGGAATTTCGCCCTGAATACTGCGATAACCGAAGCACAAATCTGGACCCAACCCACACGCGCTAAAAATGAGTATAAAAAATACTGCGAGAAATACGAAAACGGCCTTCCC
>JBBSBT010000100.1:0-8678 GCA_038250985.1 Bacteroidales bacterium | reverse complement strand
TTTCCATCATCTTAATAATATTTTTCACTATGTTGATCAAATTTATTAATTTTTGTTGTAAATTTACAGCTTCTTTCCATCAGCCAGGCAAACTTCGATAAACTTATTTACTAAATCCAAAGCAAAATTCATGAAGAAAAGCATGTTATTTGGTAACACTAAAGGAGATCCCCGGACAAACAGTTCGAAAAAAAGCGATCTCAAATTAATGATATTAAAAGAGTTATATCAAAACGGCCGCAGGTCGATACCTGAGCTCAGCAAAATTATTCATATGAGTACCCCTACCATTACAAGGGCAATAGATGAATTGATAGTGACTGAATTTCTGACTGAAGAGGGTATCGGCAATTCAAGCGGTGGCAGGCGCCCTAATTTATATGGACTGAATCCACCGGCAAAATTTGTTTTGGGTGTTGATATCAGCAGGCATCACATCCGATTAGGGATATTTAATTTCAGCAACCAGCCGGTTGGGGAAATAAAAGTGATCGACGAAGGACTTGAGGTTTCGACAGATTTTATGAAAAGCCTGAAAGGTGCGGTGAATGATTTTATCCGGAATTCCGGCATTGATAAAACCAAACTTATGGGCATCGGGATTGCGCTGCCAGGCCTGATCGACCTGCATACAGGCATAAGTTACAGCTACCTTCAGGATGAGAAACCGGCTACCATTAATTTTGAAAACTTTTTCGATTACCCTGTATTTGTTGAAAACGATACCAAAGTGATGGCGCTAGGCGAGCAGGCTTTCGGGTTAGCACAGGGAAAACAAAATGTTTTATGCCTGAATATCGGATCGGGCATCGGCCTGGGAATGATACTGAACGGCAAATTGTACAAGGGAAACTCAGGCTTTTCAGGAGAATTTGGACATATACAGGTTGATCCCAACGGACAGCTTTGCTATTGCGGTAAAATCGGCTGTCTCGAAACAATGGCTTCGGGTACCACCCTGGTCCGCAGGGCACGAAAAGAGATCGGTGATGGTGCCACAACCATTATCAGAACAATGATTGGCGGCGATTTAAGCAAAATCAGCATTGATATAATATTATCCGCCGCACAGCGTGGCGACCAGTTTGCAATAGGGCTGCTGGCAAATATCGGCGAACACCTGGGGAGAGGGATAGCAATACTTATTCACCTGTTTAATCCTGAACTTATCATCATAGGAGGCGAACTAACCAGGGCCGAAAATTACATTGTTGATCCCATTCAGCAAAACCTGAACAAATACACCATTGCCAAAATCCGACGCGACGCACAAATTGTCACTTCAAGCCTGGGTCAGAATGCCGGGCTGATGGGCACAGTTGCCATGGTGATGAATAAGGTGTTTCAAAATGATTAAAATTAACGACCCTGAGCAACTTCACAAATCCCGTAATTCAAATCACTGTAGAAAAAAACACTTGATCTCCCGAAGGAGTTATAAGCACTGAGAATATTTGAGTCCAATACCTCCTTTTGAAAAACATTTAAAAATCTGAAAAAATAAAATTAAATAATTTGACTAATGAAATTAGCTGACATAAAAGGATATTCGTCCGAAGCAAACAGTTCGATGTGGAACAATGATGCCTTTGCAACCCGATATGAGAAAATACCCGTTCAGGTTAGTAGTTCAGCAGCAGCCGGATGTGTTGAAATTGCGGTAAGGATAACTGAATTGATAAAACAGCGGCAGAAGGAAGGTGAAAATATGGTACTGGGTTTAGCGACTGGTTCAACACCACTTAAGGTATACGATGAACTTATCCGTTGTCATAAGGAGGAGGAACTGAGTTTTTCGAACGTAATCACCTTTAACCTGGATGAGTATTATCCGCTGGAGCATGACCATCAGCAGAGCTATAACCATTTCATGTGGGACCGGCTTTTCAAGCATATTGATATTAAGCCTGAAAATATTCATATACCTTCGGGCAGTATCGATCAGGGCGATGTGGCTGATTTTTGCAGGGAATATGAGAATAAGATTTCAAATGCCGGGGGAATCGATATTCAGTTACTTGGTATCGGGCGCACAGGGCATATCGGCTTTAATGAACCGGGCTCGGCACTCAATTCAAAAACCCGGCTGGTCACACTCGACAGGCTGACACGAAATGATGCAGCTGATTCCTTTAACGGTGAAGAACATGTTCCGCATTTTGCCATTACAATGGGTGTGGGAACCATCATGGCTTCGAAAGAAATATTCCTGATGGCATGGGGCGAAGGAAAAGCAGAAATAATTGCGAGCGCAGTTGAAGGTCCCGTTACGGATGTGATCCCTTCGAGTTACCTGCAGAACCATACAAATACAACCTTTATTATTGACCCTCCGGCAGCTGCACAACTGACACGCTTTAAATCGCCATGGAAAGTCGGACAATGCGAATGGACCGATCGGATGATACGAAAAGCAGTGCTCTGGCTTTGTACACAAACCGGAAAACCTTTGCTGAAATTAACAGAACGTGATTATAATGATTATGGCCTTTCGGACCTGGCAGCCAGTCATATTTTCAGTAAAATAAATATTAAAGTATTCAACGACCTGCAGCATACCATTACCGGCTGGCCTGGTGGTAAACCAAATGTAGATGATTCGACACGGCCGGAACGCGCTTTGCCTTTCCCGAAACGGGTCGCGCTTTTCAGTCCGCACCCGGATGATGATGTGATCTCGATGGGCGGAACATTTGCACGCCTGGTGGAACATGGACACGATGTGCATGTGGCATACCAGACATCAGGAAGTATTGCTGTAAGCGATGATGATGCTATAAGGTATCTGGATTTTGTGCGCAATTATGAAAAAATATATAACATCAACGAGCCGAAAGCCGAACTTTTATACAAAGAATCGACTGATTTTTACAGGGACAAGAAAAAAGGAAGTATTGAACCCTCTGAACTTCTGGCTGTAAAAGCATCTATCCGCCGTGGCGAAGCAACTGCTTCGTGCCGGTATATAGGCCTTCCCGAAAAGAATGTTCATTTTCTCGATCTCCCCTTTTATGAGACCGGTACAGTAAAGAAAGCACCTTACGGAGAAAAAGACGTACTTATCACTATGGATTTCCTCAGATGGCTGAAACCGCACCAGATTTATGCCGCAGGCGACCTGAGCGATCCGCATGGCACACACCGTGTTTGCATCGATATTATTATCGAAGCGCTTGAACAATTGAAAAATGAAGAATGGATGAAAGATTGCCGCGTGTGGCTCTACCGCGGGGCGTGGCAGGAATGGGAAATTAACATGGTTGACATGGCCGTACCTCTTAGTCCGGAGGAAGTTGTAATAAAACGAAATGCTATTTTCAGGCATCAGTCGCAAAAAGACGGAGCCATGTTTATGGGTGCCGACAAGCGCGAATTCTGGCAGCGGGCCGAAGAAAGGAATAAAGAAACAGCGCATCTTTACGATAAACTCGGAATGGCAGAATATGAAGCCATTGAAGTGTTTGTGAGGTATGAGGTGGAGTAATGAATAGTGAATAGTGAATAGTGAATAGTGAATAGTGTCTGTACACCCGCAGGGTGTCTGACACTGGAAAAGCTCTTCAATTAAAAAGAAGTTATTTTGCAAATAAAAACGTTTCCTTAAAATAATAACAAAACCCAGGCAATACTCACAAATAATCCAAAAAACTATGAACACAACATCAACGGCTGTGGACCGTAAAAATTACATCATGTCGCTTTCCATCATTGGAGCATTATTTTTCATTTTTGGATTTGTGACCTGGCTCAATGGTTCACTCATGCCATTTCTACAAACAGCGTGTGAACTGACGCCTTTCCAGGCCAGTCTTGTTACGCTTGCCTTTTATATTGCCTATTTTGTTATGGCCCTGCCTTCGTCGTTTGTGCTTAAAAAGATAGGTTATAAAAACGGTGTTTTTGTAGGTTTGCTCATCATGTCAGTCGGGGCTTTGATTTTCATTCCCGCAGCTTATACACGGCAATTCGGTGTATTTCTAGCAGGTTTGTTTGTTCTTGGCACCGGATTAGCATTGTTACAAACGGCTACCAATCCTTTCATAACCATTATCGGCCCGCGCGAAAGTGCAGCCAAGCGTATGGCTATCATGGGAATATGCAATAAAATGGCTGGTGTGTTCAGCCCTCTTGTTCTAACAGCATTGATCCTTCACGGAATGGAAAAGTTCAGTGAAAGTAATCTTGCACAACTCACTTTTGATCAGAAAGAGGCTTTGCTGAATGGGCTGGCTTCGCGAATAGTAGGTCCATATGCCGGAATGGCTGTGCTTCTGGCCCTTTTTGCCATATTGGTAAAGTTTTCATCCTTACCGAACGAAATAGATATTGACGCAGATGAAAATGAAACATTAAAAGGATTTGTAAAACAAATTCCCGATGCGTTAAAAATCCGTCATTTGCTCCTGGGCATTGTTACTTTATTTGTATATGTTGGAGTTGAAGTAATGGCGGGTGACAGTCTTACACAATTCGGGAGGTCGTTAAACCTCGCATATGCGCCTAAACTCACTGCCTTTACAATGGCTTTCATGGTGTTTGGGTACATTCTTGGTATAGTCCTTATACCTAAAGTTATCAGCCAATCCAGGGCTCTAGTTGTCTCAGCAATCCTGGGAGTTTTGTTTGCTCTTGGTGCAGCAAATTCATCTGTAACGGATAACAATTTGTTTGAATCCATTTTTGGCTGGCTAAATCATATCCCGGGCTTTAATATCCCTTTGCTACCAAATGCAGTATTCTTTGTCACCTTACTGGGTTGGGCCAATGCGCTGATGTGGCCGGCAATATGGCCATTGGCTCTCAATAGCCTGGGGAAATATACAAAAATCGGATCTGCTTTGCTTATTATGGGAATTGCCGGTGGGGCGCTCATCCCTCCTACTTACGCCAAGCTAGGACAATCCATAGGCTTCCAGCAGGCTTTATGGATCATGGTACCTATCTATATGTTTATCATTTATTATGCTACATTAGGTCATAAGATTAAAACTAAAAATTAAAAACACTTAATAAATATGAAACCAACGCTCCTAGTACTCGCAGCCGGAATGGGCAGCCGTTACGGAAGTCTCAAACAAATTGATCCCGTCGGCCCTTCAGGTGAAACTATAATTGATTATTCCATCTACGACGCAATCAGGGCCGGATTTGGAAAGGTAGTCTTCATTATCCGCAAAAGCTTTGAACAGGATTTCAAGGATATATTTATCTCAAAGCTACAACCATACATTAAAGTTGAATATGTGTTCCAGGAACTGGAAAATGTGCCTCAGGGTGTTGAATTTTCGCCCGAAAGAACCAAACCCTGGGGAACGGCACATGCAGTTCTTATGGCAAAAGATGTTATAAATGAACCCTTCGCGGTTATTAACGGCGATGATTTTTACGGTTCGGATGCATTTAAAACTATGGCTGATTTCCTGGGTTCAATTCCCCCTGGTAAGCAAAACCTTTATTCATTGGTTGGATTCCAGGTTGGGAATACCATGTCGGAAAACGGAACCGTATCCCGTGGAATTTGCCAGGAAGATGCAGAAAGAAACCTAGTATCAGTGACCGAGCGTCATCAGATTCAATACACACGTGGTGGCATTGCCTTCCAGGAAACGGATGGTACATTTGTATTTCTGAAACCAGAAACACTGGTTTCGATGAATTTCTGGGGTTTTACTCCTGAATATTTCAAACAAACAGAGGTCATGTTCATTGATTTCCTGAAAGCAAATAAGGATAATCTGAAAGCTGAATTTTATATCCCTACAGCAATTGATAACCTGATCAACAACGCCGGGACAAGAGTTAAAGTGCTCAGGAGCAATGCCCGGTGGTTTGGAGTTACCTATAAAGAAGACAAACCCGTTGTAATCGAAAAATTAGTTCAACTTATTAAAGCAGGCGTATATCCTGCAAAACTTTGGAAATAGTACCGTGGAAAGAGACATAAAACAAATAATATCCAATTTCAGAATCAAAGGTAATTTTGTTGATTATGAAAAAGTGGTAACAGGACATATTAATGAATCCTATTATATAAAAACAGATTCAACTGATCACCCGGGGTATTTTCTGCAATGGATCAACAACTACATTTTTAAGGATGTAGACGGACTGATGAACAATATTACAGCCGCCACTCATCATCTTGCTGAAAAGCTCGCCGGGCACCCGGAACTTGCATTTAAAGTGCTTGAAATAATCCCAACCCTTCAGGGGGATAAATATTACCACCAGGCCGAAAAAAATTATTGGCGGCTCTACAAATTCATTGACAATGCTCATGGGTATGATATAGTTGAAAATACGCAAATCGCCTACGAAGGAGGAAAAGCTTTCGGCATATTCATGTCGTTGCTTGCTGACTTACCGGCCGACAGGCTGACTGAAACCATCCCGGATTTCCACAATATGGAAAAACGGCTCGACACTTTCCATAAATCATTAAAAGCCAATCCGGCCGGACGAGCTGAAGGAATTCCGGAAGAAATCGGATTCGTATTCAAAAGAGCAGAACAGATGCTCTCCATTCCTGCCCTTATCAAGGCTGGCAAACTCCCGATGCGTATTACCCATAATGACACCAAATTCAACAACA
Organism: Bacteroidales bacterium; assembly: GCA_038250985.1. Taxonomy (GTDB): domain Bacteria; phylum Bacteroidota; class Bacteroidia; order Bacteroidales; family UBA4417; genus UBA4417. The sequence goes on along the minus strand of JBBSBT010000100.1, from coordinate 2,086 downwards.
TATTGTTTGATTCCGAAAACCATGCTATGTGCATTGTTGACTTGGATACCGTAATGCCCGGGAGTGTTTTATTTGATTTCGGCGATGCCATCCGCACAGGTGCCAACAAAGCTGCCGAGGATGAAAAGGATTTATCGAAAGTGGACATCAATTTACCCATTTACGAAGCATATACCAAGGGATTTATAAATAGTACCCGCCATACTCTCACCCAGGTTGAAACCGACAACCTGGCCTTCTCAGCCCGTTTTATGACCTTTATTATCGGGCTTCGGTTCCTCACCGATTATCTGGACGGAGATCCCTATTTCCGTACTCAGTACCCTGAACATAACCTTACAAGAGCGAGGGTTCAGTTTCGGCTTGTGGAAGTCATGGAACTGAATGCCTCAAAAATGCAGGATATAGTTAAGCAATCACTTGAAAAATTAATAATCTCCTGATAAGAAATTCAAATAGCAACCGTTATAATACAAATACATTGAATTTTGGATGTTGGATACCAGGTATTGAGACCTGGTTCAACTTTGTGTCAAGTAATCAATTAATTTGCAGTTTCAGATGATTTTGTTAATACTCATATTGTTTATCCGATGAGATTACAAGCTAAACTTACCCTAGTTACAATTATAATGATATCATTCAGTATAGGCCTCAGCGCAGGATCATTAAACATTGTACCTGTTCCCATGCAGGTGACCGAAGGCCATGGTGTATTCAAAATTGACAACACCACACTACTTCTGATTGATGAAACAAACGGAACCACAGAAATTTCCGCTCTGTTCGCTGAAAAAATAAGACTTTCATCCGGGCTGATCCTCCATACAAGAAATTATAATGCGGCCTTTCCAAAAAACAATTCTATTATTTTTACCACGCTGGGTGCTGATGTGTCGCTGGGGCAGGAAGGATATACCATAGATATTTCGGAAACTAATATTTTTATACGATCGGTATCTGCAAATGGTTTTTTTTACGGTCTTCAGACTTTGTTTCAGCTTTTACCCCCGGATATTGAAAAACGGGAATCGAGGCAGGAATCATACTCCCTGCCAGTTGTAAGCATTAAAGATAAGCCACGGTTTAAGTACCGGGGCATGCACCTGGATGTTGGCCGGCATATGTACCCGGTGAAATTCATTGAAAAATACATTGATATTATGGCGATGTATAAAATGAATACTTTTCACTGGCATTTAACTGATGACCAGGGTTGGAGGATCGAAATCAAGAAATATCCAAGACTTACGCAGGTTGGATCAGTAAGGAAAGGTTCACAAATTGGCAAAACAGATAGTATTGATTCAGTTCCATATTCCGGATTCTACACCCAGGCTGAAGCACGCGAAATTGTAGACTATGCGGCATCAAGATTTGTCACTGTAATTCCGGAAATTGAAATGCCGGGGCATTCTGTGGCCGTCCTGGCTGCTTATCCGTCATTTGCCTGTACCAGCGGTCCGTTCGAAGTACTTACCCATTGGGGAGTTTCGGACGACATTCTTTGTGCCGGTAATGATTCTGTTTTTACCTTTTTAGAGGACGTGCTTACAGAAATCATGGATATTTTCCCATCTACTTATATCCATATCGGTGGTGATGAGGCCCCTAAAGCCAGGTGGGAAAAATGTCCGAAATGCCAGGCCCGGATGATAGCTGAAGGCCTGAACGACGAAACTGAACTCCAGAGTTATTTTATCAAACGAATTGAGAAATTCCTTGTTTCAAAAAAACGTCGTCTTATTGGCTGGGACGAAATACTCGAAGGCGGACTTGCCCCGGAGGCAACCGTTATGGCCTGGCGTGGCATACAGGCAGCAGTTGATGCTGCAGTCCAGGGGCATGATGCCATAATGACACCTGTCGATTATTGTTATTTCGATTATTACCAGGGCGATCCGGCTACCGAGCCGGAAGCCATAGGCGGCTACCTGACACTGAAAACGGTTTACTCGTACAACCCGGTGCCCCAGGTACTTCCGTTCCTGCAATCTCAACACATCATCGGAGTTCAGGGAAACATCTGGACCGAATTTTTAAAAACACCCGAAGAAGTTGAATACATGGCTTTTCCAAGGGAGAT
>JBBSBT010000099.1:0-8714 GCA_038250985.1 Bacteroidales bacterium | reverse complement strand
TGGATATTCCTGCCCTGGATAATAACTTTGGCACCGGCAGCATTAAAATTTTCATATTCCAGCTCACCGATACCACCGCCATCCATGGTATAGGCAAAATCAGCCCCGAATTTCTTCACATCGAAAAAGTCAACACCACGACCCACCTCTTCATCAGGTGTAAAACCGACTTTAAGCGTTCCGTGCTCAATTTCGGGATGTTTAACCAGGTACTCAATAGCGGACATTATTTCGGTTACACCGGCTTTATCGTCGGCGCCAAGCAATGTAGTTCCGTCTGTAACAATAAGAGTCTGCCCTGCATATTCTTCCAACTCCGGAAATTCAACGGTCGACATCACAAGGTTCAACTCCTTGTTAAGTAAGATATCTTTCCCGTCGTAATTTTCGATCAGCCGGGGTTTAATATCGGCGCCACTCATATCGGGGCTTGTATCCACATGCGATACGAAACCGATTACCGGAACTTTTTTCGATGTGTTGGATGGCAGTGTTCCCATTACGTATCCATTGGAATCGATGCTTACATCCGCCAGGCCAAAAGCCTTCAGCTGTTCGTGAAGCAGGTTAAGCATATCAAATTGCTTTACGGTGCTGGGGAATGTTGTTGATGTATCGTCGCTCCGGGTATCGATGGCAACGTAGGAAAGGAAGCGGTTAAGGATTTCAGTTTTCATGAATGTATGTATTAACAGTTACTTTAATTTTCGTGTACGCTTATGTTTTAGTAATGAATTCATTTGCATAATTGCCACTTTATTCAATTGAAGGAGACGTTCACTCTGAAGCAAACCCTGATGAATCAAAACGGCGTTGATACTTTCCATGTTTGAAAGTACAACTAATTGTTCGATCGTCGCCATATCCCGGATGTTTCCGTCTTCATCAGGATTTTCGTTTCTCCATTGCAATGCGGTTTTCCCCAATAACGCCATATTAAGCATATCTGCTTCATTGGCATAAACAAAACTGATTTGTGATTTAGTTAATTCAATGGGAAATAGTTTTTCTTTAATTGCATCGGTGTGGATATGATAATTAACTTTAGCAAGAGTGCGTTGCAGATTCCATTCTAATTTGAACCGATCGTTTTCATCTTCTTTAAGACGTTGAAATTCTTTTATAAGGTAAAACTTTAATGGGGTGCTAAGCCAGGTTGCAAATTCAAAAGCGATATCCTTGTGGGCAAAAGTTCCACCATACCTTCCGGATTTGGAGATTAAACCGATGGCATTAGTTGATTCTATCCATTTTTGAGGAGTGAGGGTAAAACTATTTAATCCGGCTTCATTTCTAAAGGCATCGAATTCGATGCTTTTAAAACCAGGATTATTCATGTTTTCCCAAAGACCACAGAATTCGATTGCATTCCGTGTTCTCATCCAGTTCTGAATAATATAGTTGGTTCTCTCGGCGTCTCTGAATCGAGCCATATCAGTCAGAGAAATATATTCAAGATTATTGCCCTGATAAATTGAGATTTCTGTACCTTGAACATTTATTGATTTATTCTTTGTCATAATTACCAGTTTGTTAAACCGCAATTCCAAATAAAGATATAAGTCTTGCCTCCATTTAAATGTCTCGCGGATTCAATAAAATTAAAGCGGGGCTACTTTGTCTCCTATTTCACCCACTCCCCCCTTCTCCATGTCCCCCATTCTCCTTGCCCCCCTTCGCTCACGCCACCACTATTACTCACCCCTCTTATTCCTCCTTCTTCGCCCTCATCGTTTCCCAAATAAAATAGACGATAAGAACAGCCAGCATAAGCAATGCCAATGCCTCAGCAGCATGCGATTCGAACCATTCCTTGTTGATAAAGTTAAATCCGAAATTGGCTAACACCGCACTTATCACTCCCATCAAAGCGCCCCCGGCAATAAATCCCGAAGCAATCAGTGTGCCTCTTTCGCGGCGTGCCTGGTTAAGTTTTTCGTCCTTGCTGCGTTTACCAACAAAGTTAGCGATAATTCCGCCCAACAACAGCGGGGTGTTCAGTTGTAAAGGGATAAACATACCCAGCGAAAATGCAAGAGCCGGAACGCCGATCATCGTTAATATCAGCGACAGGAAAGCGCCTGCAGCATACAACATCCATGGGGCAGGCTGTCCGCTCATCATAGGCTGTATAACCGCTGCCATAGCATTGGCCTGTGGTGCTACCATGGCATTTTCGCCGGTAAAACCGTAGGTTTTGTTCAGCACCATAATTACACCTCCAACGGTGATTGCGGAAACAAACGTACCGAGGAATTTCCAGGTTTGCTGCTTATAGGGTGATGTGCCGAGCCAATAACCGATTTTGAGGTCGGTGATAAAACCACCCGCCATGGAAAGAGCCGTACAAACCACTCCGCCAATCAGAAGCGCTGCAATCATACCTGAAGTTCCTTTCAGACCTACCGAAACTAAAATAAGTGACGAAATAATCAGTGTCATAAGCGTCATTCCGCTTACCGGGTTGGTACCTACTATGGCGATAGCATTAGCAGCTACAGTTGTGAAAAGGAAGGCGATCACCATTACTATCGCAAGCCCGATCAGTGCATATTTAATATTGTGAACAACTCCAAAATGAAAGAAAATCAAGATGACAATAGCTGTCAGCACAATGCCTCCGGCAATAATTGCCATGGGCAAATCGCGTTGGGTGCGCAGGTTTTTACCGTTTGTGGCATGTTTGCTGAACATTTCTTTACCGGCAAGGCTAATGGCAGACTGAATTATTTTACTCGAGCGTATAATGCCGATTACACCAGCCATCGCAATTCCACCAATGCCTATGGGACGAACATAAAATGTAAAGATCTGTTCAGCCGACATATTGCCAATCAGGGCTGTGATGTTAGTTCCGACGGGTATGGTTTGTCCGTCGGAAAAGAAATTAATAATCGGAATGATCACATACCAGCCTACAAATGAACCGGCAGTAATAATGGCAGCATATTTCAGCCCGATGATATAACCCAATCCTAAAACGGCTGCCCCGACATTAAGTTTAAAAACGATTTTTGCCTTGTCGGCCAGCATTTGCCCGGCAGGAATTACCCGTGAAGTAAACACTTCGGACCATAGACCAAAAGTGGCAATAACAAAATCATAAATTCCCCCGATCAAACCGGCAACCAGCAGCAGACGCGCCTGGTTTCCGCCCTTGGCACCCGAAACCAGCACTTCAGTAGTGGCAGTAGCTTCCGGGAAAGGATATTTGCCATGCATTTCGCTTACAAAATATTTGCGGAACGGAATCAGGAACAAAATTCCCAGGAAACCACCCAGCAAGGATGACATAAAGATCTGATAAAACTGTACCTGTAAGTTAAGGATATAAAGTGCCGGAAGTGTGAAAATAGCTCCTGCAACGATAACACCCGAACTGGATCCGATGGATTGAATAATCACATTTTCGCCCAGGGCTCCTTTTCTTTTAAAAACCGTTGAAAGCCCGACGGCAATGATTGCAATAGGAATGGCCGCTTCGAAAACCTGCCCGATTTTCAGGCCCAGGTAAGCGGCTGCAGCCGAAAATAAGGCAGCCATTATAATACCCCAAATCACACTCCAGGTAGTTACTTCCGGATATACCTTGTTAGGTGACATGATGGGTTCGTAGGTTTCGCCCGGTTTCAATTCGGTATAGGCGTTTTCGGGAAGGCCTTTGATGGGGCCGTGTTCGTGTTCTGACATAGTATTTTGGGGTTAAAAAAGCGTTTCAAATGTACTGCAAAAAAGTATTGGGTAATATGGTGCTACAGAATTGATATAATGATTCGGGACTTCCAAAAGTATCCATTTGAAATATTACCGGTCTTTAGCTCCTATTCTAATACCTCAACTCCTTTCCTTTCACCACTGCCGGCAATCCTTCAATCATCCACTTTGGTTCGGGGGCACCTTTAAGATAATGGTCAAAAAACTGGCTCATGCGGATACTCAGATCCTGGCGGTAAGGTAGTTTGGTCAGGTTGTGCTGATCACCGTTATAGCAGAGCAGCCAGGCAGGTTTCCCCAGCCGGCGCATGGCTGTTATCAGCTCGAGACCCTGGTAGTAAGGCACAGCACCGTCGTTATCGTTGCTCATGATAAGCAGAGGTGTTGTGATGCGGTTTACATAAAAAATCGGGGAATTTTCAATATACAGATCGCGGTTTTCCCACAAGCTAACGCCAAGTCGGCTTTGGCCATGTTCGTACTGAAACTGCCTTACCATGCCACTCTCCCAGCGAATTCCGCCGTAAGCCGATGTCATATTACTTACCGGCGCTCCGGCCATGGCTGCTTTGAACAGGCCTGTTTGAGTAACAAGATAAGCCACCTGGTAGCCGCCCCAGCTTTGCCCTTGTATTCCCATGCGATCAGCATCAATGTACGGGAGTTTTGTCATGGCAAGCGTTCCGCTGATGATATCATCGTAGGCCGAACGGCCCGGCTCACCGGTGCGGTAAGTAATATCCGGCACAAAAACGATATAGCCGTTACTGTTGTAAAATGTAAAATTAACCGTTGATCGCGATGGCGATGGAACATAATGAGCATTTAGCCTGTTTGAGTATTTTTCATAGAAATATACAATCATGGGGTACTTTTTCGATGCATCGAAATTCTCAGGTTTGTAAAGCAACCCGCGCAATTCGCCGCCATCAAATGACTTCCAGTTAACATGCTCTACTGTGCCCCACAGGTATTGGCTTTGCTGCGGATTGGCGACCGAAAGTTTTTTAATTCCTGAAAAAGAGGTTGAGCTTGTATATAAATCGGGATACTCAATATAGCTGGAACGTGTCCATAGATACTGCGGAACTGATTTAGCCTTAACCGGGTTACTGTATTCGTGATCCGAAAGAATCAGGGATGTTAGTTTTCCCGGTGCATTGAGCGACAGGCTGGCAAATCCCTGCTTACAGCTTTCGTCTTCGGTAACTTTAAGCAGTAAAGGATCTTTGGGGTTAATATCCAATGCTTCGGGATCGGTTTTCACATAGCGATACGAAGTCTTTTCTGAACGGCCATTGGCTGTAAGCAAAACCGGCGCTGTTTTGTTTTCAGGATTACATTGCCAGATATCGTAGCGATCGTAAATCAGAACGGAAGCATCGTCGGCTATCCAGCCTGCAATTCCATAGGGATTGGGGAATTCCGGCTGATCATTTTCCTCGTCACTGAAGGATACCGGCAACTTTCCCGTAAGGCAGAATTTCTTTCCTGTTGATACCTGCAGGGTGTTCCAGGTACTGTCGGAATTTTCGTAAAACAACAGGTATTTACCTGCGGGTGACAATTCAACTTCAGCAGGATGTTTGGCGAGCAAAAGTTTCCTGAACCCGGTTTTCATATCAATTAAATAAACATCACGGTACGAGGTCCCTTCCCAGGATGACAGCAGTTCATAAGGTTTGTTGGTGAGTCCTAAAGCAAAATCGGCATTTCCTTTGCGGAAAGTTTTTACCTGGTCAACCAGGTTGTCAGCAAGCTGTATAATTCGTTTATCCGCAATCCGGTATACCGACAGGTAATTCTTTTTCAGATCATTATCCAATCGTTTAAGCTGCTGCGACTGCAGGCGTCCATCGTTCCACGACCAGATATCAAGTTTTACTTTTTCTTCGTCCAGAAGGGTATCCTTTGGTTCGGGAAGTATTTTGGGTGCAGTACCGAAGTATAACTTACTACCGCCATCAGCAAATCTCAGGCTGCCATTTTCCGAAACTTCCCATCCTGAAGGAACTCCAGGTTTTGAAGTATCGGCAACCAGTATGGTGCTATTTGTCTTTTCGTTCCAAAGATAAAGTCCGTAGCGTTTTACTTTTGTTGTATCCGAAGTGTACAGGAAAGCAAACTGCCTGCCATCATCGGAGACGGTAAGTTTTTTGGCAAAACCGGGTTTTTCAAAAATCTTCTGTAACTTCAAACTCTTGGTATCAAACACATTTACGGCAATGGAATCGATGCTGTCCTTTTTTAATGTGATAAATGTGAGCAGGCTTCCGTTTTTAGCAAATGCTGTTTCAGTCACATTTTCATACTCCGATTTCTGATTTGACAAGGGATTTAAAACGATGAGATTTGCGGATTCCATGTCGTCGAAAGCCCCTTTTTTCTTCTTTTTGTCTTTTGCTTTTCCGGGAACTTCTTTTTGTTTTGCCTGCAGCGAATCCGGGGTTGAATTCTGAATAGAATCTGCCGGTTCCGTTTTCAATTTATCCTTTGGTTTGGGTTTTTCATATAGCCATGCTACCCAAGCCCCGCCCTCTTCGGGTAATTGAAATGATTTCAAACCGGCAAAATGAAGCACTGAATCCTTTTCAATCAACCATATTCCCAATGAATCTTTTGGCATTGCATCTTTTTTCGTTTTCGCTAATTTCAGTTTGTGCAAAGTATCTGCAGGTTGAACAATCCGAAATACCAGCAGGTCGCCGGTGGATGAAAACACTGCTCCTTCTGCGCGAAACAACGAATCATTCCTGCTCAAATCCGGTGTCAGCAGGTGAAGCCATCCGTCGCCTTTCAATGGATTGATTTCGTAGGAAACAAATTTGCCATTGTCCGAAATCAGGGTTTTATCCAGTTTCTTCCATCCGTTGTACACATCGTGGGCAAGGGGTTTTTTAACTGGATTCTGGGCAAAAGTAATTGCGCCGATCAGTAAAGCCGGGCATAGCAAAAAGAGAATTTTTCTGATCATAATCTGGTTTGTTTCAGGAAAAGAGGCTGCAAGATAAAATAAATCCTGAAAAGTGCGGGCGCAAATCTGTAAAACTGATATTTCAATCGGTGAGTGAAACAGTTTGTTTTATAACTGCTGTGAGGTATTGACCTGTATATATATGGACTGGCTTTCGCAGGATATTATTTCTGAAAGCAAAAATTCAATCTCCTTCAGGATTTTGCCCATAAAAAATCGATACATTTGGAAGGTTAATTTTCATCCGGTTTCTTATGGTCCTGAATTATATCTGGGTTGCATTTTTTATAATTGCTTTTATTGTTGGGCTGATAAGGTTGATCTTCTTTGGCGACACCGAGATTTTCCCTCTAATGATGAACGGCACCTTCGATATGGCTAAAACCGGTTTCGAGATTTCACTTGGGCTTACCGGTGTGATGACCTTGTGGATGGGCCTGATGAAAGTGGGTGAAACAGGCGGCATAATCGGGCTGATGTCAAAAGCTGTGGGGCCGTTATTCCGCAGGCTGTTCCCCGAAATTCCGAAAGATCATCCTGCCGTTGGCTCCATGATGATGAATATCGCAGCCAATATGCTTGGGCTCGATAATGCAGCCACTCCGCTTGGTCTTAAAGCTATGACCCAACTACAGGAACTCAACAAGGACAAAGACACGGCATCAAATTCCATGATTATGTTTTTGGTCCTGAATGCCTCGGGGCTTACCATTATACCGATCAGTATTATGGTTTACCGCACTCAATTAGGTGCCGCCGATCCGTCGGATATATTCATTCCTATCCTGCTGGCTACATTTGCTTCCACACTTACCGGAATTATTGCAGTTTCACTGATTCAACGCATCAACCTGTTCAATAAAGTGATTCTGCTTTATCTGGGAAGCTTTACCATAATAGTTTCATCCATTATCTGGTACTTCAGCACCATATCGCAGGAGCAGGTTACAACTATATCGGCTGTCGCCGGGAACCTGATCCTGTTCAGTATCATCTTTTCCTTTATAGTGTTAGGATTGGTTAAGCGTATCAATGTGTACGATGCTTTTATTGATGGCGCCAAAGAAGGGTTCGGCATTGCGGTGAAAATCATTCCTTACCTGGTAGCTATATTGGTTGCCGTTGGAGTATTTCGTTCATGTGGTGCCCTGGATTTCCTGGTACAAGGTATTGGTAGCATGTTTGCAGCCATGGGCGTGAACACCGATTTCGTGGCAGCCTTGCCCACAGCGTTTATGAAACCCCTCAGCGGTTCCGGTGCCCGGGGAATGATGGTGGATACCATGAAACAGTTCGGTGCCGATTCATTTGCCGGCCGTTTATCCTGTGTTTTCCAGGGAGCGGCCGATACAACCTTTTATATCGTTGCGGTTTATTTTGGGTCGGTGGGAATAAAAACAACACGTTATGCAATAACGGCGGGTCTGCTTGCCGACCTTGCAGGAATAATTGCCGCAATATTTGTGGCTTATCTGTTCTTTCATTGACATGATTAATCTCACGTTTTGTACAACCCATAGTTATATTTTATTATATGAGTATCGGGAAACATTAATAAGTTGGTAATTGACGAACAAATATTACCCCTCCGCCTGTCGGCACCTCCCCTGATCCCGATAGCTATCGGGACAGGGGAGGCAGATATTAACTAACAGAACTACAATCTGGTAAGTTAGTATAATGCTACTCCCTCCCTATTTTTTAGGGAGGGTCGGGGTGGGTAATTCAAAAAATAAGACTTTTCTGTATCTTTCCTGATACTTATATTATACTAAATCCGAATAAAATGAGAAAATTAACGGTTTTGTTTTTCATCCTGGTTTCATTGTATGCCAATGCCCAGTTGCTAACCGAAGATATTGCACTGAAGCTTTCGCGAATGCCATTGAAATGCATACAAACGGAATGGCCGAACAAGACATCGCATTTGTCCGACGGACCATCTGATCATATTCTTTATCCTTCACAACTGCATCCTGTATTTTACGGTTGCCTCGACTGGCACAGCAGTGTTCACGGACATTGG
>JBBSBT010000098.1:0-8715 GCA_038250985.1 Bacteroidales bacterium | reverse complement strand
TGGATAAAATTATCGACGAGTTGCCTCCTCAGCGGAAAAAGGTTTTTATTATGAGTAATATCGAGGGCTTATCGAATAAAGAAGTGGCTTCAATCCTTGATCTTTCAGTCAGAACGGTTGAAGTGCATAAAAGCCTGGCATTGCAAACAATACGAAAAGCATTAAAAAACATATCAACCTGATCACTTAAGTGTATTACGAACATTAAGTGTATAATAGGTTGGAAGCAAAAAGCAGAATGACACAAAAGAAGCAGATAGAAATTTTTAAACGATTTTACGCTGGCATATCTAGCAGGCGTGATGAGAAGGAATTGCTGGAATCGGATGCGGTTAACAGTATGATGGAAGCGCAGTGGGAAAATCCCGGGGAGATAAAAGACAAGGTGAAAGCACCCGATTTTGATGCCCTTTTTAGCCGGATCAATGATCATACTACTGCTAAACCTAATCTGCGAAGGTTCCCGGTATACAGAATGGTAGCCGGCATTGCACTCCTTGCTGGCCTCACGGCTGCTCTTTATTTCTTTTTTCAGAAAAACAAAGCAGTTGAACAACATAAATACGCAACTGTTACGGGCGAAGTAAAATCATTTACATTACCTGATGGCTCAACACTATGGCTTGGCGAAAACAGTAGTGTCAGTTTTCCTGCTGAATTTGAAGGCGGCCGCATTATAGAAATGGAAGGGCTTGCTTTCTTCAAGGTTATAAAGAACCATACCCCCTTCAAAGTTAATGCCGGCCAACTCTCCATTGAGGTAACAGGCACGGAATTCAACGTGTCGGCTTATAAGAATGTTCCGGGTATTGAAATAGTTCTGGTTGAGGGTGTGGTTAATATCACTGACGCCGGGGGAACTTTATTACAAAAACTGAAACCTAACGATAAGTTCTTTTTCAATAAAACATCAAAGAGTTTCGAAGTCAGCACGGTGAATGCCAGGGAGCGTGCGCTTTGGAAAGAATCGAAGCTTGAGTTCAACAACAGTTCACTCCCCGATATTGCCGCAAAGCTAGGAATAAGATACGGAGTGAATTTCCAGGTCGATAAAAATGCAACCGCTTATAATTTCACATTTTCATTACGTGACGAAACTCTCGAAGAAGCGCTGTCGTTAGTTCGCTCATTAGCACCTATCGGGGTTAAACATATCAACGATACCATAGTATTAAGCAGCAATAAATAACGGTTTCCTTTTTTCTTCAGCATCTAAGGTATGACACGCGAAATTTAATCTATCTTTAACCTCTAAAAGGGCAAATAGATTAAAATGGGAGTTAAACAAAGAGCCGTTATTGCACCTTACTTTCCTTTCAAACTGCCTGCCGCAATTCTGCTGCTTCTTTTTTGTTGCAACCCGCCGGCCTTACTGGCACAGCAGCAGGATAAAATGAACATAAATTTTGAATCCATTTCTTTAAAGCAGATTTTTAAAGAACTCGCTATACTAACCGGATATGAATTTGCCTATAGCGACACTGAAATCAATAGCAGCAGGTTGCTTACTGTTAAGGCAAGGCAGAAAAATGCGCAGGAAATAATCCAAATTGTAGTTTTGGAAGCCGGGCTGGAAGCCCGTTTTGCCGGTAAAACAGTAATACTGAAACCACTGCCGGAAAAGAGTTTTCACCAGGTTTCGGGAGCAGTAAGCGATGCCATCACCCATTTACCCCTTCACGGGGCAAGTATTGCATCAACTTCATCAGGATTGGGAGCTATCAGCGATACAAATGGAAGGTTCAGGCTCCAGGTCCCTTTAACAGTCACCAAAATAAGGATTTCCTGTATTGGTTACTCTGCCTGGGAAGGAACAATTTTAAACGACACTATTTTAAATTTGGGTCTTCAGCCCGAAATTCAGGCCCTGCCTGAAACCGTGGTTGTTGCATTTGGCAAAGAACCTGAAGAACTGGTTACGGGTGCGGTTTCACAGATAAAACTGGATGTGGATGCCCAACTTTACAACGCGTCAATAAATGATGCCATGCAATCGGAAATCGGAGGTCTGCAGATTCAGCCCAATGGCGGGACTCCCGGCTCGAGTTATAATATTACGATCAGGGGAATCAGTTCAATAACTGCCGGAAACAGGCCCCTTTATGTCGTCGACGGGGTTCCTGTAATTTCAGGCGACTTTTCGCAACTCGATTTCAGCGGGCAGGCAATTGATGCTATAAGTGATATCAGTGTTAATGATATAGAATCAATTTCTGTACTGAAAGATGCGGCAGCCAGCTCGTTGTTTGGCTCAAACTCCTCCAACGGGGTCATTCTTATCAATACCAAACGGGGATTGCCGGGACATAACAGCGTTGAATTTTATACAAATTATGGTCTTCAGCAAACTACCGGCTTGCTCGATTTGTTGAGTGCCCGTCAGTGGATGAACCTTGTTAATGAACAGGCTGTTTCAAAAGGGGGATCTCCCGTTTACAGCCAGGAAGCCATTCAAAATAACAAGACTGATACGGACTGGCAAAGGGAAGTTTTCAGGACAGCACCAACCTACGATATTGGACTGGCGATGCGGGGAGGTACACCAAAATCACGTTATTACATCAGTGGCAATTATTTTAACCAGGAAGGAATCCTTATCGGCTCAGGTTTCAGGCGTTACAACATTATGATGAACTATGATTACCGTTTAAATGAACGTTTGAATATCGAGACAGGGAATACTTTTGCTTATTCGGTGAATAACAGGGTCGAGGGCGATCAGACCCTGAATGGTCCGCTTCCCAATGCCATTTCAATGCCTCCGGTGTTTCCTGTGTACAACAGCGATGGCAGTTTCAATAACGATGGACCCTATGCCAATCCTGTTTCCATTGCCAGGCTCGAAAAAAACCTGGCCTACACCTATCGCAATACTTTCCATTTCAAAGTCAATTACGATCTTTTTAAAAACTTTACTGTCAGGAGCCTTACCGGTATTGATTTCTATAATCTGCGTGAGCAAACCTTCTCGCCGAAAACAACCCGGCAGGGAGCGAAATATAATGGCCTGGGCATAGAGGCCAGCAGCAATTCGCTGCGTTTTTACAATTCAACCTATGCTGATTATAGCTTTAACCGATTATTACACCATATTGATATCACAGCAGGTTTCAGCCTTGAAAGCAACAAGCAACATGATGTTTTCCTCCGGGCGCAGAACTTTGCAGGCACAAGTTTCGAGTTTCTGCAGGATGCAGCTACGCCTATTGCTACTCAGTCGTTTGAAACTAATACGACGGCCAATTCGTTGTTCTCAAGGATTAAATACAGCTACAACCAGCGCTACATATTTACATTAAATATGCGGTATGATGGCTCTTCAAAATTTGGCGAAAACAACCGGTTTGGATTTTTCCCCTCCGTATCGGGCCTGTGGTATGCATCAAAAGAAGCCTTCTTCAGAAGCCGAGTCCTTACAAAACTCATAGTATCGGCCAGTTATGGCATTACCGGAAACGACCAGATCGGCAATTTTTTATCGCTTGATCTTTTTTCGGCCAGCAGCAATTACGGCGGCGAAGGAGGCATCAGCCCGACTCAGCTGGCTAATCCCGATCTGAAATGGGAATCGACGTACCAGTTCAACCTTGGAATGCAATTCGAATTGTTCAACAAACTCAGCGTGCGAGCAGATTACTATCATAAAGAAACAAAAGACCTCTTACTGCAAAAACCTATGCCAACCTCTACAGGTTATGCGTACATCATGTCAAACATCGGTAAGCTCCAAAACCAGGGAGTTGAAGTATCAGCAAATGTTCCTTTGGTGACTGGCGACTTCAAATGGGATGCAAGCCTTACTTTTTCGGCCAACAGGAATAAGGTTTTGGCACTTTATGAAAATCAACCTATCAACAATATCGGAAGAGCCGGCAGTAGCATTGCCGTGGGTGAACCTGTATCGTTTTTCTACGGGTTCAATGTTCTGGGCGTAAATCCGGCCGATGGCAACCTGATTTATGAAGACATCACCAAGGATGGAAAAATCACTGATCTCGACAGGAAGAAAATCGGGAGTCCTTACCCGGATTTTTATGGTGGTATCGGCAGCTCACTGACCTATAAAGCATTTAACCTTAATTTCCTTATATCATACTCGTACGGAAACGACATCTTCAATTCGACCCGTATTTATACAGAAACCATATCGCTCAGCAACCAGACAACAGCCATACTGCGACGCTGGCAAAACCCGGGAGATATTACTGATATTCCAAAAGCCTCGGTGTATAACCAGCGTATCTCCTCCAGGTTTGTTGAAGACGGTTCCTTCGTCCGGCTGAAAAATATCCGGCTTAGTTATCAAATGCCAATCACATTTATTAAAAAAGCAGGATTAACAAAACTGGAATTGTTTATCGCAGGGAAAAACCTGATGACGTTTACCCGGTATTCAGGAATGGATCCCGAGGTTAATTACACTGGTCTTAATTCATTAGCTCTGGGCACAGATTTTTTCACCTGCCCGCAGGCTAAAAGTATACTCATGGGCTTATGCGCAAGATTTTAGTTATACTGTTGTTTTTGGCAACCGCCTGTGAAAAGAATCTGAATCTTAAGCCACAGATGCAGGTTTCTTCTATCGAAGCCTTCAGCAACAAGGAAAATGTATATGCAGCATTGCTTGGATGCTACGATGGACTTCAGCTGCAGCATTATTATGGCCGCAACCTGGTTATCGTTGGCGACCTGGCATCCGATAACACGGTTGCTGATGGAACGAAAATTGAATATTATGATGTGGATAAAAACAGCCTGCTGGCCAGCAATATTTTAGTCGAAGGTATATGGGCTGATATATACCAGTCCGTGAACCGCGCCAATTATATGCTTTATAAGCTCGAAGATATCACCTTCCTTTCAGATGGAGAGAAGAGAGACTACCAGGGGCAGCTACGGTTTTTACGTGCACTTCATTATTTTAACCTAGTTCGTTTGTATGGAGGCGTTCCGTTGAAACTACTTCCAACTTTGATTGATTCACCCGATAACTTTTTACCTCGCAGTTCTGTTCAGGTGATATACAACCAGATAACCGCTGATTTGGAATATGCCCGGACCAATATACAGAATACAAATCCCGATAAAGCAAGTGCCACTGCAGCAACAGCCTTATTGGCCAGCGTGGAACTAACGATGGGAAATGCCTTAGCAGCAAGTCAATATGCCAACCTGGTTTTGCAGCAATCCCCGGACCTCGAATCCATCTATGAATCGCTGTTTTCTTCAACTTCGGAACCGGGAAGTGAAATTTTGTTTTACATCCCGTTCAATGCAACTGATAAAAACCGCCTGGCCGAATACAATTATCCAAACACCCTGGGCGGGAGACATGAAAATGCACCATCCGACGCACTCATCCGTATTTCGGACGGCGATAAACGCAAACCCCTGATTGCTTCTTACTTTTCGGGAAAATATTATTCAACCAAGTATTCCGACCTGATTACCGGTAGCGACCGTGTAATCTTATTACGAACGGCTGAGTTGTATTTTATCCGTGCAGAAGCCAATTACCGGATTGATTCGGTTGCAAACCTTCCACAGGTACTTGCAGATGTCAACATTATCCGCAACCGTGCCGGCTTGCAACCCGCCATAGCAGATACTATCATTTCACTACGGGATTTCATCGAAAGGGAGAAACAGGTCGAATTTGCCTTCGAGGGCAAACGATGGTTCGACTTAATCCGCACCGGAAGGGCTCTCGCCCTGGTTCCGACGGTCACACAGCCTTACCAGATGCTTTTCCCCATTCCGCTTAGCGAAATCCTTTCAAACCCTAAAATTGGAATCAAGGGCCAGAATGAGGGGTATTGAAATGATTCAGGAACTTTTGAGATTTTTGAAACACTTAAATGATTGATAAAAATCTCAGTCGGTTTCAAAGTTGAAAATGAAAAATATTCAACCGGAGTTCTTAATGAAAATATGCCGCTTTATTCATATCACTCACTGTTTTGAATTTTACAGGCGGATCCAGGTAACCGGCCAGGAATTTATAAATTTTCAGCCTTATCTCCTTGCCTATTGCTGTGTCGATGCGATCGAATGAATGTCCGCCTTCGACTCCTTTAAATATTTCGTATTCAAATTTTTTATTTTCTGCTTTCAGGGCCTGTATCAGGTGTTCCACTTCCAGCACATTTACATCATCGTCAATAGTATTGGTATGGATCAGCAAAGGAGTCTTCAGTTTTTCCGCATTCCATGCCGGGCTGCGACGCCTGTATTCCGCCACATCTTCATTGGCTGTTTTACCGATATGATATTGGGCGGAGTATAAATTCCTGTAATCATCATCGTAATAACCCATGCGGGCAATTAAGTCGCTAACCGGTACACCTGCAAAGCACACTTTATACCCATCCGGATGCTCGAAAACATCCATCAATGCGATTAACCCTCCATGGCTCCAACCAATAATCCCAACTCTTTTGGAATCAATCATTTCATAATTGTTTACCATATAATCGCGTGCCGCATTCACATCTTCAATCTCCAGACCGCCGTAATCAATTTTTTCCCAGAAAGCCTTCCCGTAACCGGTACTTCCCCTGTATTCGGGCGCTATTACAATATATTGCTGTGCCAGCAATTCGCGGATGATATGGGTGTGATAGGTGGTGAAATCAGCATGAACGCCCCCGTGCGGCAAAACGATCAAGGGGTATTTCTTTGCCGGATCAAGCGATTTTGGGATAAAAATATAGGACTGAAATTTAACGGGATTCGTGGCTCCCATAGCCGTCGGGTTTGATACCTTTGCTGGTGGCGGACCAGTGATAATTACCTTATCAATGTAACCCACATCGCCGACTTTATCATACCATAAAGCATCATCATTTTGTTTTTCGAGTATATCAAAACGGTGCTGCATATCATCAAGCGTCTGCTGAAGCTGTTGCACCTGTTTTTTCAGGTCGGGGGTTTCATCCTGGCATTTGCCTTGTTGAACAAACAGGACAGTAAACGCAAATGCTAAAAGAAAATGATTGAACTTTTTCATAATAAATCCTTTTATTGACAATAAAGGGCTAAAGTATCAAAAAGAAATACATGGTCAGTACGGTAATGATAAATATGTAAAACCAACTGTAGCCGGGATTTTTCGGCCAGTCTTTTGTGAAATCACTTAAGAAATCTGAATAACAGAAATATTTCGAATATCGTTTCCCTTTGCGCTTTTATTTCCAGAGTTTACCTTAAATGCATCAGGATATTTGTTTGCTATTAATCCGTACAAATAGTTGACAATCAGCGAGTTAATATATCACATTAATAAATTTAATTCCAACGCCAAAAGCTTAGTACATCAATTTCAGCTTTATATTTTCCTGAACTTCAAATTTGCCCGAGTTAACAATCTTGTTTTCCGATTGAGTATTGTTTTTAGCTCCCCACAAAATAGCAACCAATTTTACAGGATTATTTTGAAATGTGTTTTTTGAAATATCAACGTTCACAATACCTGTTGAATTGATCAGAATTCCATTTTGTTGCCCGGCTCCACAATTTGTAAACCGGCTATTTTTTACTGTCAGATTACCGCCGATAGTCGATTCATCGTAGCCTCCGCGGTAATAGTTAATAATATTCTGTTTTACATTATCAAACGTACAGTTATTTATAACCAGAAATTCAACATTATAATCCCCGTTATCATCGGTTTCTGCTGATAATCCGATACAATTCGCGCAATTTTTGATTGTTGAGTTTGTAAAAACTATACTATCGGCAAACGTTTCCTTGTAGGCCTTTAAAACAAAATCAAAATTGCTTATATCACATCCTTCAACTTTCAGGTTATACAAACTAAACATGTTTTCTTTCAGGTTGGCAAAAGCGAATTGTTCATTCTTCCCTTCCAGTTTGACATTTTTAAGAATTAAATTCCCTTCCGGATGCAATTCGAAAGCCGGAGTTTTGCTTTCGCCTGAATAATTAATCTGAGCCTTATTTTCTTTGTCTTTCGACTGAATAGTAATCTTCTTATCAATTATCCATGATTTACTTAAACTGTAAGTTCCTGGTTGCAACTCAATTATATCTCCATTTTGAGCTTCCATAATTTTAGATGCTATATCGCCGGTTTCGGCTTTAGCCACCAGAATTTTACCTTCCTCAACCGGTTTTTTAAGTGAATACCAGCTGGCGCCGTATTTACTTTCATCTAAAATATTCACTTTTTCATTGGGGATTTTACAAATTGCCCCTACCCAATTGTTTTCAGTACGTGAATTTCCAAACAAATCGCTTGTTATGGTTTCGAAATCGAAGCCTTTATAAGGTTTTATATCTGACAAATCAGTTGCAGGCACATATATGTATTCAGCCACTTTCTTCATTTCAATTGAACTGGCATTTAATCCATCATATTTTTTAAAATCAACATTCTGATTATTGATAAAGTTATTCGTGAACTTAACTCCATCAATTTTATCGTAGGCTACAATCGGGTTTTCGTCTCCTTTTTCGTTGTAAATAATATTGTTTGCCACCACAGTTCTGACCGGACGCGCTGAGCGGATTTCGGAAGCCGGAAGCACATCTTTCTGACTCACATTTGAGCCTACACTAAACTGCCAGGGCGATTTGCATTTCACCCATGTATTGTATGCGACCACCACATCGGTCACTTGATTGTAACGGTTTAAAGGTGATTTGGGAATACCGTTCATAATGGCCAGCGCGCTTCTGAAATTTGATCCTTTC
>JBBSBT010000097.1:0-8743 GCA_038250985.1 Bacteroidales bacterium | reverse complement strand
TTTTTCTGTTAACTGTTAACTTTTAACTTTTAACTATTTCCCCTTCCCCCCGGTCAGTTCCCTGAATACCTGCTCCAGGTTATGCTCTTCGCGGTGAAGCGAAAGCAGAGTCAGGTTGTTTTCAACTGCAAATTTATTGATACGTGGCCGGATATCTTCGCCGGGTTTAGCCTCAATTTTCCACGAAAACTCATTTATTTTTGTTGCTTTGGCTACTCCCGGAATGGAAAGAAGTAGCTTTTCTGAAGTCCCGGTTTCAAATTCAACCGTCACCATATCATGCGATTGAGCTTCGGATAAAACGGCTGTGGTACCGTCGGCTACAATTTTACCCAGGTTGATAATGATGGCGCGGCTGCAAACGGCCTCCACTTCCTGCATAATATGGGTGGAAAGTATTACGGTTTTTTCCTTGCCGATTCCTTTTATCAGTTCACGTATTTCGACCAATTGGTTCGGGTCGAGGCCCGAAGTAGGTTCATCCAGGATCAGCACTTCCGGGTTATGTATCAAAGCCTGTGCAAGTCCGACACGCTGCCGGTATCCTTTCGAAAGAGTGCCTATCTTTTTATTCTGTTCCGGTCCCAACCCGGTTATTTCAATCATTTCCCGTACGCGGTTCCGCGTAGCTTTTCCAAGTTTATGAATGCCGGCAATAAATTCGAGGTACTCTTTAATATACATTTCCAAATACAGCGGGTTGTGTTCGGGCAGGTAACCCACTATTTTTTTAATTTCTTCGCTTTCGGAAAGAACATCGTGTCCATAGATGGAAGCCGTGCCTGAAGTAGGAGGGATGTAACCTGTAAGTATTTTCATCAGCGTTGATTTACCGGCGCCGTTCGGCCCGAGCAAACCAACCACTTCGCCTTTACCGATAGTGAAACTCACATTATCCAGCACGATCTGTGTGCCATACACCTTAATAATATCGCGGGTTATAATCGACATTTTCTATTCTTTGAATTGAAATGCAAACCTACAAAAAAATAGCCTGAACCTTTCATTCTTTGTCATAGCAAACATCTTGAAATTACATAAAATATTTTTTGATTATTTTGAGAATGACCTTTATCCAAATAGTAATTAAATTTGCAAAAAAGAACGATCATGGATATTCAAGCTGAAAAACCAGAACTTGTCAGACTTATCCTGGACACAGACAATCCCGGCATATTAGCCTCAATTAAACGGATTTTCTCTAAGGCTGACTTTTGGGATAACTTATCGTTATCACAAAAGGATGAAATTATTGCAGGGATTGCGGAAGTGAATGAGGGAGAAGTTGTAGGTTATGAAACAGTAGTTAAAAAACACCGGTAATGAACCGGGAAATCCGGCTTTCGAAAAAAGCCGCAAAAAAGCTTGACAGCCTTCTGGCTTTTCTTGAGAAAAGATGGTCATTAAAAGTAAAAGGAAATTTTATCCATAAGTTTGATGAGTCACTGAAATAAATAATGCCGAACCAAATAGATGAATTTAACACTGGGTTGACCCCTCTAAATCTCCCCGGTGGGGAGACTTGACATCCGTACATTAGTCAACAATGAGTGCATAGCTCCCTCTCCTTGGACAGGGCGGGGGAGAGGTCAATTGAATCCTGATTCTTTTCCGGTATCTGAAAAGATAAATGGTCTGAGAAAATTTGTGGTATCCAAACAGACAACTTTCTATTACAAATATTCTGAAACTACTATTGATATTATTGCTCTTTCCGATAATCGACAGGACCCGGATTCCCTTACAAAGGAAATAAAAGAATAGGATTTGCATAGCGATAATGTCGTTCTGCTGTGGACTGTTTTTGATTCAAATAATCTGTTTTGAAATCGGAAAAATACCTCCTTCTTACTCCTGGTATTTTTTTTACAATACCTATCCTTTTTTGACTACTTTTGCACTCTCATTTTTGAAACTCAAAAGACACTTCGCGGGTTGCCAAAAAGTATTCAACAAAATATTGTGAATAAGTCTTTGGAATTTCAAATTATAATAATACCTTTGCACCCCTTTTTATACCAAAGAGGGATTATTTGATTAACAGCATATTACTCAGCACGATGAACACTTTAAGTTACAAATCAGTCACTCCAAAAGCCGCCGACATCAAGAAGGAATGGCTTTTGGTAGATGCCGAAAACGAAATTCTGGGCCGTATGGCAACACAAGTTGCCAGGATATTGCGCGGTAAAACCAAAACCAACTATACCCCGCATCTGGATTGTGGCGACAATGTCATCATAATCAACGCCGAAAAGATTCGTCTTACCGGCAAAAAGATGAACGACAAGGAGTATATTCATTATTCAGGACATCCTGGCGGACAGAAAACCAATACTCCCCGCATTATGCTGAATAAGAAACCTACCTATGTAGTTGAAGAAGCCGTACGTGGTATGCTTCCAAAAACCAGGCTGGGTGCTGAATTATTCCGTAACCTGCGCGTATTTGCCGGTCCTGAACATACTCTCGTTGCACAGCAACCTAAAAAGATTAACATTAACGAAATTAAATAAATACAATGGAGACTACGAATGCTATTGGTAGGCGTAAATGTGCTGTCGCACGGGTTTACATTAAGGAAGGCACCGGTGTCATCCTGGTTAACGGTCGCGATTACAAAGAATATTTCCCAACCGCAATTTTACAGAATACTGTTATGCAGGCATTCGAAATTTCAGCAACTGTTGGAACTTTCGATGTAACTGCCAATCTCAACGGCGGTGGCGTTAAAGGTCAGGCCGAAGCACTGAGGCTGGGTATTTCACGTATTCTTGTCGAACTCGATCCCGAAAGGCGTCCTGCACTGAAGGCTGAAGGCCTGATGCGCCGCGATCCACGCATGGTTGAACGTAAGAAATTCGGACAGAAAAAAGCCCGCAAACGCTTCCAGTTCAGCAAGCGATAATATTGAAAATGAAGGTAGTTTAGTATCTAAATTGCCAGGACTCCTGTTAGCTATACGGGGCTACCTGGCAATTGCGACATTAAAGAATGTAAACTAATTAAATCAGGAGATAAATTAAATGGCAAGAACAACATTTGACGAATTACTCGATTCAGGCGCACACTTTGGCCACCTGAAACGGAAATGGAATCCAAACATGGCTCCCTATATCTTTATGGAGCGTAACGGTATCCACATCATCGACCTTTACAAAACCATTGCAAAAATTGATGAAGCTGCTGCAGCAATCAAACAAATTTCCAAATCAGGGAAGCGCATTCTTTTTGTAGCAACTAAAAAACAGGCAAAAGAACTGGTAGCCGAAATGGTTCGCCCAACTAATATGCCATACGTTACTGAGCGCTGGCCGGGAGGAATGCTTACCAACTTTGCAACTATCCGCAAAGCGGTTAAGAAAATGTCGTCGATCGACAAACTGATGGTCAGCCCCGCTTTCCTTGGTATTTCGAAACGCGAGCGTCTTCAGATTACCCGCGAGCGTGCCAAACTCGAAAAGAACCTTGGTTCAATCGCCGACCTGAACAAACTCCCTTCGGCTGTTTTCGTGGTTGATATCATGAAAGAGCATATCGCTATTGCTGAAGCCCGCAAACTTAACATACCTACTTTCGCTATCGTTGATACCAACAGCGATCCTAACCTGGTCGATTTCCCGATCCCTGCTAACGATGATGCTTCAAAATCAATTGCCCTGATCATTAAAAAAATGATTGAAGCTATCGAAGAAGGTAGCAGCGAACGTAAGCTCGATCGTGACAAACGCGAGGAAGAAGGCGAAGAAACCAGCGAAGAGCGTTCAACCACTGTAATCAGTGACGACGACGACGACGATGCCCGCGAGGTTGCACGTAAAAAACGTGTTGCTGCAGGTCTTGAATCCGCTGACGGTGACGATCGCAAACGTCCGCGTAAGGCAATTGCCCGCAAACCGGCTCCGGGTGGCGCACGCAAACCAAGAGTATAAATAAAGACAAAATCTTATAGTGATCATAAACCTGTACATACGTGCAGGTTTATTCAATTATAACAGTAAATAACAAATTGAAATAAAACACAATGGCTAATATTACAGCATCAGAAGTAAATAAACTCCGTCAGATGACCGGCGCAGGAATGATGGATTGCAAAAATGCTTTGGTAGAATCAGAAGGCGATTTCGAAAAGGCAATTGATACTTTACGTAAAAAAGGACAGAAACTGGCTCTTAAACGCGCCGACCGCGATGCAAATCAAGGTTTTGTTGTAGCTAAAACTACAGATGACAAAAAGTTTGCAGCTGTTATCATGTTGAACTGCGAAACGGATTTTGTGGCAAAAAACCAGGAATTTATTGATTATACCAATAAA
The DNA here is from genome assembly GCA_038250985.1 of Bacteroidales bacterium. Taxonomy (GTDB): domain Bacteria; phylum Bacteroidota; class Bacteroidia; order Bacteroidales; family UBA4417; genus UBA4417. The sequence goes on along the minus strand of JBBSBT010000097.1, from coordinate 4,428 downwards.
ATTATCGATCTGGCCGTGGCTTCAAAACCAGCATCACTCGAAGCTTTACTGGCAATGACTATTGACGGCCGCACCATTTCGGATGGCGTAACTGACCTGACCGGCAAAACCGGAGAAAAAATGCAGCTTTCGCACTACGAATTTGTTGAAGCTCCTTTAACATATGCTTACAACCACTTCGGTAACCGTCTTGCTGCTATTCTTGGTCTTAATAAGACAGATGTAGCCGGCATTGAAGATGTGTCAAAGCATGTAGCTATGCAGATTGCTGCCATGGCTCCTGTGGCACTGGATAAGGATGGTGTGGATGCTGAAACAATTGCCCGCGAAATTGAAGTGGGTAAAGACCAGGCACGTGAAGAGGGAAAAGCCGAAGAAATGCTTGAGAAGATTGCTATGGGCAAATTGAACAAGTTCTATAAAGAAAACACACTGCTTAACCAGGAATTCATTAACGATTCGAAAATGACCATTCGCGAATACCTGCAGAAAGCTGACAAAGACCTTACTGTAACTGCATTCAAACGTCTGCAATTAGGCGCATAATAAGATCATTTTTTTTTTGAAAAGTCCTGTCCGAAATGGCGGGATTTTTTTTTGGTGGCGGGATTTTTAATCCCGCTTTTCCACAAAAAAGATTAAATGGCTTTTCAGCTAATTTTAAAATTTTCCGTCCGAAATGGCGGGATTTTTTTTTTCTCATATTTCAGAAACAACGTGCACGAATGGTGAGATTTGTGCCACACGTGTCAGAAAATAAGACATGCACGAAAGGGATTTATTATTTATTTGTGCCACACCCATCAGAAAAAAGACGCTCATGAAAGTAAATTATGCCAGCGACAACAAGCATTCGAAGCTCAACTAACTATTTAAAAGACAATTAGATAATACATTTCCAAAGCCTTGAAACATATTTGCAAGAAAAAAATCATACATTCGGGCTTAATTTTTTCGAATTTTTTCGTACCTTAATAGCGGAAGTTTTGCTTAACTGCGTTTGTGTATTTCCGGATTATGTGAAACTTTTCATTAGATCGCAAAGTGCTATTTAGATTGTATGCATAATACATTACTTCATTTGGTTGAAATTTTCAAACTGATTTAATGACGAAATAAATAGTATCTGGGTCTGCTTAATCAATCCGCTGATCTTCCCGTCTTTCAACTAAAAAATCATTTTCAAGCCTTTAATAAATGAAAACCCAATCAAATTTAACTGGTTATGAAAAAAAATACTCTTCTATTGACCTTATTCATCCTAGTAACATGGGTTGCTCAGTCACAAGAGGTAACCCGTAATATGGTTGTTGTTGAAATAGGAACCGGAACCTGGGCCCAATACTGCGTGGGAGCAGCAATGGGCGCTGACGAACTGGTTTCAAACGGGAAACATGTTGCTATTATCCAAAACCACAACACTGATATTTTTGCCAACACTTATTCGGATTCCCGTAACTCCTACTATCGTATTACTGGATATCCAACTGCAATTTTCGACGGGGTATCCATGGTTTTAGGAGGCAGCAGTACAGTAAGCATGTATCCACAATACCTGGCAAAATACAATCTCGCCATTGTAAAACAATCGCCTGTACAGATTGATTATACCGTTACCCGCACCGGGCAGCAGTTTATATGGGATTTTGTAATTACAAAAGTACTGGCAACTTTAACCAGCAACCAGCTTTTTTTTCATTTTGTAGTTACACAATCGCATATTCAGCAGGCATGGCAGGGGCAGACACAACTCAATTTTGTAACCCGGCTCATGATCCCTGATCAAAACGGAACTGCTCTCGATTTTTCAACAGGCGGCGACGTTAAGAATGTGCATATTGTTGCCAATATTGATCCGCTCTGGCCTTTGGAAGACATCGAATTTATTGGTTTTGTTCAAGACAATACCAATAAGAAAATTTTGAATGCAATGCGCTCTGCGTGTACTCCGCGTGTTGGCATAGATAAAGCTGAGGAATCAGATATTTTTAGTGTATATCCAAACCCGGCATCTGATGCATTGAATATATCTTTTAACACAGGAACTGCTGAAATTCTGAAACTGAAAATGATAAACTCACTGGGAAATTTAGTGTATAACGAAACCATCAGCACAACCGGAAAAGTTGACCATACCATCAATGTCGGCATGATGGCTGAAGGCATGTATTTCCTCAATGTTCAGGGTAAAAATCTGAACTACTCACACAAAGTATCAGTACTGCATTAAGTTAATTTATTTCCCCGATTATTTACTGCTGGTTTTTGTTCTGCCATATTTTATAGCTTTCTTTTTAACAGTAGAATGATAAAAGCCAACAAACACTCGAATGAAAATAAGTTATAAATTATTTAATCTAACCCTTTAAAATGATCGGACATGAAAAAAAGAAATTTTATTAGAATCTGCTCTTGCCTGGTAATTGGATTTGCACTTATGTTTTCAGGCTGTTGTAAGGACGATGATAAGGACAATCCTCCTTCACAGGTACCCGTTTTTACTGTTACTGCTAAAACAGTTAATCTCCAGGGCGGGGCTGAAGGATTGCAATTCTCCGCAATATGCACGAACGAAGATGTTATGATGACTAAAGTCACAAATACTTCTCCAAATTCTGCTAGGACTGCAACCTATGAATTAAATGGGAAATCGTATGCTAAAAATTCCCCAATCCCCTTACAGAATGATGAAGAAGCTTATGCTAAGGAATTAGGAACCTGGAATTTTACATTTGTGGGAAGCACGACCTCCGATAATAAAAGCTTTTCTGTAAACGCAACGCTTTTAATCACAGCTAAATAGAATTGATCCGAAAGGGTTGGCTTAAAAGTATCAGATCATTCTTTTTTGAAAAATCCCGTCCGAAATGGCGGATTTTTTTTTGGTGGCGCGATTTGTAATCGCGCTTTTGAGAAACGAAATTTTGAATTCCTATTTGAATCCCGGTTTATAGTTTTTACAAAAGAGAATCTGAAATTATATTATCGGTTTTCAATCTTCAAAGGAAGACTGGTAAGTTAATTGCTGCCTATAATAAATGCTTCCGCTTCCCATATTTGCTATTGTAATTCATTATACTCAAATTATCTTAATTTTGTAACTAAATATTTTTTGTTTGAGTGTAATGGAAAATCAAAATTTTATTCCGGAAGAAGTAATCGTTAGCAAGATATATTTAATCAGAGGGAAAAAAGTAATGCTTGATGTTGATCTTGCCGGACTTTATGAAGTTGAGACCAGGGTGCTAAAGCAAGCCGTCAGGAGGAATTTGGAAATATTTCCTGAACATTTTATGTTTGAACTTAATGAAGATGAGTTTCTTAACTTGAGATCACAAATTGTGACCTCAAGTTGGGGAGGACAAAGATACTTGCCTTTTGTTTTTACAGAACATGGCGTTTTGCAGCTTGCAAATGTTCTTAGAAGCCAAAGAGCAAAAAAAATGAGTATAAGGATTATTGAGATTTTTATAAAGATGCGTGAATTATTGACAGCACATAAAGAAATTTTGCAAAAACTTGAAAAGTTAACAAGAAACGACACAGAGCAAGACAAAAAAATAGGACTCATTTTCGAATATCTTAAACATTTTGAAGAAGCTAAACAGCAAGCGTTAGAACAAAAAGAACGCAAACTAATAGGTTATAAAACCAAGAAAGCATAACAACGTAAAAACAATAAACCTGGTAAAGACACTTTCCATAACCGGGAATTCATTAACGATTCGAAAATGACCATTCGCGAATACCTGCAGAAAGCTGACAATGACCTTACTGTAACTGCTTTCAAACGTTTACAGTTAGGCGCATAATCGGGAGGCGCGATTTGTAATCGCGCTTTTACAAAATAAAACGCGATGTTCTATTACTATTTTAATTCAAGTTTAGAATTATTCAACAGAGAAATTAGAGGAAATTATAATTGTATTGAGTTGGCTAAAACGAATTACAACCATTAAATTTAAAGCATAATGATAGAAACCTCTGCTATCAGTAGACCTGAGGTATGCAAAATTGACTCAATTAATATTGATTTAATTTATGTCCTTGCCAGGTGATAGACATATCTCGCCAAAGTGAAAAGCAATGTCAGGACTAAACCAATAGAAATTATTTTCCAAAGAAGTTCAAAAACACTCATTTCATTTATATTTATAAAATATAGTATGTGTTAATAATTAATGTTCAAACTTGGAAAAAGTAACTTTTATCAAGGTTTAAGCTTCAAAATTGAAGTTTTAAATCCCAAAATATGGTTAAAATCTACTTGTGTTTTATTTTAATTACTTTATAAATTGTGCAGCTGTTTTGATAGGGAATTTCATATCCCATGCAACAACAAAAACCCCGCAGGGGGACTGCAGGGTTTTAAGCAAAAGAAAAATGTAGAAGTATGTTAGATTAAGGGAGTAACTTTTTAATAATTTC
>JBBSBT010000096.1:0-8780 GCA_038250985.1 Bacteroidales bacterium | reverse complement strand
ACACGAGGGTGGATTTACACCCTTTGATTTTGAAATTACTTCAATCGTTAAACCTCATGATAATTACCTTGTTGTGAAGGTTGACAACAAGCGGCTATTGGATGCCTTACCGGCTTTAAATACCGATTGGTGGAATTACGGAGGTATTACCAGAGATGTTCTGTTAATTGAAGAACCGGCAGTTTTTATTCAGGACTATTCAATTCAGCTGAAAAAGGGAGATGCCGGTACCATAACCGGAAATATAGTTTTAAGCAACCCTCTTAAAGATGAAAGAATCACCCTGAATATCCCTGAACTGAAAATAGAAAAACAGCTTAAAACTACAGCTGGCGGTAATGTTCAATTTGAAATTAATGTTAGTACAAACTCCGGCAGTAATTTAAAATATTGGTCCCCTGAATCACCAAAACTTTATGAGGTAATTATAAAAACGGATGACCAGGTATTAAAAGACAATATTGGTTTCAGAACCATAGCAACAAAAGGATCTGATATTTTACTGAATGGCAAGTCCGTTTTTTTACGCGGCATAAGTATTCACGAAGAATTCCACGGGCGCAGGGCATACAGCGAAACAGACGCACTGGCGCTTTTATCGTGGGCAAAAGAACTGGGATGCAACTTCGTAAGGTTAGCCCATTATCCACATAATGAAAATATGCTCCGGATGGCTGATAAACTGGGCTTGATGGTGTGGGAGGAAATTCCCGTTTATTGGACAATTGATTTTACCAATGAATCCACACTCAACCATGCAAAACAACAACTGACGGAAGTAATAACGAGGGACAAGAACAGGGCCTGCGTAATCATATGGTCCATGGCCAACGAAACTCCCCGGTCCGCAGCCCGGAATTCATTTTTGAAAAGCCTGGTAACCCTGGCCAAAACACTCGATTCTACACGTTTGATCAGTGCAGCTCTTCTGACTCGTGGCGAAAATGGAGTGAGTATGGTTGATGACAGCATCGGGGAATACCTGGATATTGTAGCTTTTAACCAGTACAGGGGCTGGTACGGTGGCGACCTGCAAACAGCTCCCGAAGCAAAATGGACTACGCCGTATAATAAACCTATGGTGGTGTCTGAATTCGGAGGAGGTGCTTTACAGGGTTTACACGGACCTAAAGAAGATAGATGGACTGAGGAAAACCAGGAATACCTTTATCAGCAAAACCTGCTGATGATTGAAAAAATGCCCAATATCCGGGGCCTGAGTCCCTGGATATTGACCGATTTCAGATCACCAAGGAGAGTTTTGCCTGGCATTCAGGATGGATTTAATCGCAAAGGCCTGATCTCGGAAAAAGGGGAAAAGAAAAAGGCGTTTTTCGTCCTGCAGGATTTTTATAAAAAGATGAAGGTTAAATATGATTAATATGGGTGTGGAATATTGTTATTTGACAATCAGTAACTAATGATATTTCACGCTAATCTTTGTGGTTTCTTTGTGGCTTTGTGGGAGATTTACTGATCCACAAAAACATGAATAACCCCTGGACGCCTTTATTAAGTTCTTTTTCTGCATCTTCAATCGGAAATAGATCTGAATCAAATTAATACCGGAATATTTATGAGAAAGAATCTTTTCCTTTTATTCCTTTTAATATTCTTGTTGCCAAATCAATTTGTATCTGCACAAGCTAAGCAGAAATCAATCAGTCAAAAGGTTGATTCGGTTATGCGTTTAATGACCCTGGATGAAAAAATTGGTCAGCTAAATCAATACAGCGATGACTGGAAAGCCACCGGCCCGGTGACGGTCGATAACGATAAAGCCAGCCAGATCCGTGATGGACAAGTTGGAGCCATGCTGAATTGCATAGGGACAGAACGTGCCGGGAGCTGGCAAGCGTATGCCATGCAATCGCGTTTGAAAATACCGTTAATTTTTGGCCAGGATATTATTCATGGATTTAAGACCACTTTTCCTATTCCTTTGGCTGAAGCCTGCAGCTGGGATCTGGATGCTATGCAGCTTTCAGCCCGTATTGCTGCTACCGAAGCCAGTGCAAGCGGTATACAATGGACTTTCGCTCCTATGGTTGATATTGCCCGGGACCCGCGCTGGGGAAGGGTGATGGAAGGAGCCGGAGAAGATCCTTACCTGGGTTCCATGGTTGCAACAGCCAAAGTGAAAGGCTTCCAGGGAAATAAACTGAGCGATTCAAATTCCATAATGGCCTGTGCCAAACATTTTGCTGCCTATGGTGCAGCCATTGGGGGCAGGGATTACAATTCGGTGGATATGAGCGACAGGCTTTTATGGGAAGTTTATTTGCCTCCTTTTAAAGCTGCGGCTGAAGCTGGCGTAGCTACTTTTATGACCTCATTTAACGATATTAATGGTGTGCCGTGTGCAGGGAATAAATACCTGCAACGCGATATACTGAAAGGCAAATGGGGATTTAAAGGTTTTGTTGTTAGTGATTGGGGTTCCATTGGCGAGATGATAAATCATGGAAATGTTAAAAATGAGTATGAAGCCGCTCTTTCAGCTATTACTGCAGGCTGTGATATGGATATCGAAAGCCGTTGCTATAAAAATAACCTGGCCATGCTGGTAAAAGATAAAAAAGTCACAATTGCTTTGATTGATGATGCAGTAAGAAGAATTCTGACAAAGAAATTTGAACTCGGGCTTTTTGATGATCCATTCAGGTATTGCAACCCGGAACGGGAACAAAAAGAATTAAATAATCCTGAACATACAAAGGCCGCCCGCGACATTGCTGCCCGCAGTATTGTTCTTCTGAAAAATGAGAACAACCTTTTACCCCTTTCTGAAAATATCAAAACTATTGCTTTTATTGGACCGTTAGTGAAAGCAGTAAAAGAAAACAAAGGATATTGGGATGTGGAAGTTCCTGGTGTTGATTCAAATTTTATCGTTTCGCAGTGGGAAGGAATCGAAAACAAAGTCGGAGCAAATACGAAATTGCTGTATGCAAAAGGCTGTAATATTGAAGGCGACGATAAGTCGGGATTTGCCGAAGCTATTGATGTAGCGAAGCAAGCTGATGTAGTGATACTGAGTATAGGCGAAAGCAGGTATATGAGTGGCGAAGGCAGATCACGAAGCAATATTGGTATTCCCGGTGTACAGGAGGATTTAGTAAATGAAATGCTGGCAACCGGTAAACCTGTTGTGGTTTTAATAAATGCAGGAAGGCCGCTGGTATTTAATTACACCGCCGATCATGCTCCTGCCATTTTATACACCTGGTGGCTGGGCAGCGAAGCCGGAAACGCTATTGCAGATGTTATTTTCGGGGATTATAATCCTTCAGCAAAATTGGCAATGACTTTTCCCCGAAGTGTCGGGCAGATACCGATTTATTACAGTCATTTTAATACCGGCCGGCCGGTTACCTTTGATGCCATACCCAATACTTCTTACCTGGATTTATCTGTTTTACCAAAGTATGAATTTGGTTTTGGATTAAGTTATACCACATTTAAATACAGTAACCTGCAACTTAGCAGGAAGAAAATAAGAGGGAATGAAATGCTGGAAGCATATGTAACTATTACCAACACAGGAAAAACTGAAGGCGAAGAAATTGTACAACTATACCTGAGAGATAAAGTAGGTTCAATAGCCCGGCCAACAAAGGAATTGAAAGATTTTAGAAAAACAGCCCTGGAAGCCGGCGAATCAAAAACAATCACTTTTACCATCGACAAAGAAAAACTCTCCTTCTACAACCAATACCTGCAATGGGTTGCTGAGCCGGGTGATTTTGAAATAATGATTGGCGCTTCATCGTCGGATATCAGGTTAAGAGATGCTTTTGAATTGATTAATTAACAAAAGGTAGATTTGATTTCAAAGTTGTATGGCTTATCTTCATACCATCATTCTATCGGCAACCTTAAATAATCGCTTTGTAGAATTTATTTGCAGGCGCATGATCAGGCTTCGATTCAGTATTTCTGAAGCTGAACTTTTTTGATGATCATTAATGCACCCGTTCTTTCAGGATTTATCCTTGAAAAGGTGCGGATAATCTAAATTTTTATCACTACGGTATAACACTTTTCTGAATTTTATACTTCAACTTTGAAACAATCTTTTTTATTCACCACTTAAAACGTAATCCATGAATAAGATCTTTACCACATTGTTAGTCACTCTGCTGTTAGCTTCGCTCCAGGGTTTTTGCCAGGAGGTGGTAACAGTTGGAAGTGGGAGCTATACTAAAACATTCCCGGGTGTAGACGCTGCCGGGCGGAATGCTTACCCTTCGGGTACGCCGCAGGTTAGCGGAAATGCCGTCGGCAAGCCCATCCCGACCAGCGACTGGTGGACGGCACTTATTAAGAATGGCCAGGCTTCAAACCTCTTTACTATGCCTTATACTTTGAAAACAAAAAATTCGGGTTTGGTGGTTACTTATATTCCGCGGGGTGTTATCGATGATATAGAACCCGTTACCATGGGAGTCAGCGGGATGACCGCCACAAGGACAACCGTTTCAGACTATTCGGATTGGACGGTGACCATGGACTGGAACGACGGAACGCATGATTTCCAGACAATAGCCGGACTGGGCATGCCATTCCTCTATTTTACAAAATCAACTGGTGATGTGGCTCAGGTTACAGTAATATCAGGAACTGTTACTGTTTTAAACGAAATGCTTGTTATTGTAAATGCGCGCAACGGTGCCGATTTTGCCGTTTATGCGCCAGTGGGAAGTACCTGGACTCAAAACGGAGGGGTTTACACTTCCACCCTTAACGGGAAAAATTACTGGTCGATGGCTTTTATTCCGCTTACAGCTGCAAATGTTACAAGTGTAGCCACCGAATATAAAAAATATGCATATGTATTTCCTGTAAAAACAACTGCAACATTTAGTTACAACGAAAGCACATCAGTTATGCACACCGACTTCAATGTGCAAACTGAGGTAAAAGAAGGAGCCGAAACCAATATACTGCTTGGGTTGCTTCCTCATCAATGGGGACACCTGGCACCAGGCTCGCCTATTCCTAATAAATACAGCTATGCGGTTATCCGTGGTGAAATGAAAACATTGGCCGGTAACAGTTTCAGCGTTGAAAATACTTTTCATGGCATATTGCCCACCTTACCTTACCTTAATAATTACAGCACTGGATTTACTCCCACTGCTCTGAATGAAAAAATTACAAGCCTCGAAAATACTACACTTGCTACCTGGACAGATTCATACAACGAAGGCCAGGTGATGAACCAGCTGATTCAGACAGCGCGTATTGCCGATGAAACGGGCAATATCGTTCCACGTGACAAGATATTATCAACCATAAAAACACGTCTCGAAAACTGGTTCAAAGTCAGTGGTGGTGAGGTAGCCTTTCTTTTCTACTACAATACCACCTGGTCAGCCATGATCGGTTATCCGGCCGGTTACGGTCAGGATGGCAGTCTTAACGACCATCATTTTCATTGGGGATATTTTATTCATGCTGCAGCTTTCCTGGAGCAATATCAACCCGGCTGGGCCGCTCAATGGGGTGGAATGGTGAACCTGCTGGTGCGTGATGCTGCCAGTTCCGATCGCAGCGATTCCATGTTTCCTTATCTGCGCAACTTTAATCCGTATAACGGACAATCCTGGGCCGACGGCTTTGCCAATAATCCGCAGGGTAATAACCAGGAGTCAAGTTCGGAAAGCATGGTTTTCAACTCTTCGCTTGTCCACTGGGGTCAGTTAACAAATGATATGGCTATCCGGGACCTGGGAATCTATTTATACACCACTGAGCAAACCGCTATCGAGGAATACTATCTGGATATACACCACCGTAATTTTCCTGCCGGGCAACAGTACAGCCTGGTGTCGCGGGTTTGGGGAAACAACCTGGATAACGGGACTTTCTGGACTGGTGACATTGCAGCTTCCTATGGTATAGAATTATATCCTATTCATGGAGGATCTTTTTACCTGTGCCAGGATACTACCTATGTGAGAAAGCTCTGGAATGAAATCGCAGCCAATACCGGCATCATGAGCAACCAGGTAAATCCAAACCTGTGGCACGATATTATGTGGGAATACCTGGCTTTTATCGACCCGGCAAAGGCCATCGGAATGTATAACTCATACCCGGACCGGGAAATAAAATTCGGCGTTTCGGATGCGCAGACTTACCATTGGCTGCATGCCATGAATGCTTTGGGAAGGTTTGATGCGGCTATTACAGCTGATTATCCGATTGCCGCCGCATTTAATCAGAAAGGCACCATCACTTATGTGGCTCAGAATTATTCGGATGCGGCCATAACAGTAACTTTTTCAACCGGATTTCAAATGTCTGTTCCTGCCCGTAAAATGGTCACCAGCCGCGACAGCCAGATAAGCGGGGTATTGACGTCCTCATTCCTCCGTGCTGCTGTAGGAGGGAGTGTGCAGCTAAATGTAACTGCTTCAGGAGGTACTCCATCTAAAGTTGAATTTATGGATGGAATCGCTTCGCTGGGTGTTGATTCAATAGCTCCGTACACGTGGTCTGCGACAAACCTGCAGTTGGGTGTACATAATTTTTATGCGAAAGTGTTCGAAGGTGATAAATTTAATGTTACAAATATCGCTGAAGTCCAGGTCGGAGATCAATTACCTTACGGAGGAACGACATGGGTCATTCCTGGAACCATCGAAGCTGGTAAGTTTGATATATTTGAAGGTGGGAAAGGTCAGAATATATCTTATTTTGATGTTACTCCCGTTAATTCAGGTGATTTCAGAAAAGATGAATACGTTGATGCTAAAAGCAGTACTGCCGAAGGCGCTACCGTTGGCTCCATTGCTACATCCGAATGGCTCGAATATACAGTGAATGTATCCGTACCTGGCTTGTACTCGTTCGCTTTCCGCTATGCTTCGGGCAATCCTTCCGGGGGAGGCCCTTTTCATCTTGAACTCGACGGCCTGGCCATATCGGGTGATATTTCCGTTCCGCCCACCTCAACCAACTCATGGGATGTGTGGGCAACAAAAACCGTTACCGGTATCCCGCTTACTCCCGGACAGCATATTTTGCGTGTTGCCTTTTCGTACGGTGAATTTAACCTGGCCAAAATGACTTTTACCCGAACCGGCGACCTGGCATATAGCTACCCTACTGCAGTTTCTGGTTCTAAGATGAAAGTGCTGTTACCGTTAACTTCCACCACGCTTGATGGTTCGGCAAGTACTGAGTCGGCTAATAAAGCACTCACTTTTGCATGGACACAAAACTATGGTCCCTCGGTTCTTCAATTCTCAGATGCAACTTCCGATAAACCGGAAATCAGCGGGCTGGTCGAAGGAATGTATAGCCTGCAACTTACGGTAACCAATCCCGATCTGATTTCAGATGATGATGAGTTGTTGGTGATGGTGAGTAGTCTTGAAAATGTTCCTCCCACAGTCTCTCTGGTTTCCCCGCCTGGCGGAACCACATTTACCGCAGGCTCTACCATAAATATCTCAGCGATTGCCGGCGATTTTGATGGAAGCGTTCAAAAAGTAGATTTTTATCAGAATAATATATTTATCAATACCGCCACCACTGTTCCTTTCAGTACAGCATGGAATCCCATAGCAGGGAATTATGTACTTACGGCAACAGCAACCGACAATGGCGGATCCGTTAACACTTCGCAGCCGGTGAATATAACTGTTGCACCGAAGATGTCCTGTACCCACACCTCGAGCCTTGCTTCGCAGGGAACGTTTTCCCTGGGTTACAAATGTACCTTCGAAACCGTGGGAAGTAATGTTATTGTTACATTCGAATTGCTTGATACTGACAAATCCGGTGTGGTTGCCTATTTGTTCAAAGAGAGCCCTTTTACCGAAACGCAGATGCCAAATGTTTCAGGAAAGATTTTTTCGGCAACACTCAACGGACAAGCCAATGGCTCAACCATAAGTTATGCATGTAAATTCGCCTTTGCAGGCGGAATGTCGGTTACGAAATATTTTCAATACGTAGTCGGTACAAATTGCGTGGTAACAGGAGTTGAAATCTTGCCGGTGGTGAATCTACTGGTTTATCCGAACCCTGTACAAAACATATTGCACATGAAATTGTTGGCTGATAAAAACAGGATTGTTCTGATTGATATAACAGGGCATAGGTTAGTTGAAAATGTTGTTCAATCGGATTATAAATTAGATATGAGTGCTTATAAAACTGGAATCTACATGCTGCGGGTTGAAAATTCACAAGGGATCCAATATATAAAGGTAATAAAGGAGTAGTTGATAATCACTTCAATTAACTTTTAATCCATAATTAGACTGGCCATTTTACCCTGATGGCCGGTTTTTAATTTAAAAGAGCAGGCCAGGCCTTCATAAATGACAACTTATGAATTATCCAAAATAATATTTCAGTCTTGTACCCGGTTCGTATAATTTGTAAATTTTGCCTGACACCTTTATTATTTAGAACTGTTCTAAAAGTTGGAAATCATGTTAAAGGTACCGTCTTTTATTTAAATTTGCAGTTAGAGTAATTGCAACACTAAGCACTGATTGCAGACATAAAATCTTTGCTATCCAATCCATCATACTACAGCAGCCAAAATGTCTGCTTGGTTTAAAAACAACTATTCTCCCACAATGGATAGATGGGTAAGCGCATAGTTTTATACATAAATGAAAACTTCAACAGGTTTTACCATCAACCTAAATAAAAAAATATATACACAAGAAAATCACAAAATGGCATTTATAATGAATAAATCTCATCAAAACCGAAGCGTAAGTTTAATATTAATATTAACCCTGGCCTTATTT
>JBBSBT010000095.1:0-8812 GCA_038250985.1 Bacteroidales bacterium | reverse complement strand
TGTTGGTTTGAAATATGCCGGAACTGCAACTGGCAACCAGCTAGCTTTTGGTTTTATACAGGGCAGTACAAATCCTGCTATAACCGATTCCTGGGCTGATGCAACCAATCCTGACCCAACATTAAACCATTTAAAAGGGCAGCTTGATGATATCAGAATATACCACAAGGCTTTAACGGCTGCTGAAATTGATTTGATGTACAAATCAGAAAAACCATAAAAGAAGTTTTGTTTGGAACTTAAGGGAGGGTATTGGGATTTCCCGATCCCTCCTTTTTTTACTTTTTTAAAAAACGCATAAAATGAAAATCAGGTACACTTTTCTGAGCTTACTTACTGTAGTAATTTTGCTGTTCTTTTCCTGCAAGAAAACGGCTCCGGTTGATGCAGGATTCATGCAACTGGCATCATGCACCATAGGATCAGTGCAACTCGGATATCCTGATAAAACTACCGGTATCTCAAACGATGCAGATATTATTATTACATTCTCAAACACAGTTGATACCAATTCGGCAAAAAACAATATCTTTCTCCTGCGAACAGATAATTCTAAGGTTCCAGGCATATACACATTCTCTAAAAGCAATACCGTAATTACATTTAGCCCGGTTGACCCGCTTGCCAATGTTACCGACTATAAACTTTCAATTACTTCTTCACTCAAAGGAAGTTCAGGAGAGACCTTCTCTGGAATCGAATATACTTTCACCACGGCTAATGGTGCATTTATTATAAAAACTATTACTATCAATAATCAGATTTTTTTACCTCCGGCTAAAGGAAGTAATATTAAGATAAATGATTTAAATATCGAGGTAGAGTTTAGTACTGCTCCCGATCCTTCGAATATAAAATCATACTTTCTGCTCTCCGGCAAACCAGTTTTTGATGTTACCATTGCAGAAGATGGAAATACAGTCCAACTTCATAACCCCGGATTATTATCAGGTTATACAAACTATTATTTTTCAATATCTTCCGAACTGAAAGCAAAAAACGGCTATACTTTCGATGGATTTTCAAATTCATTTTTCACAGCCCTGGATTCAACACTAAAATTCCCTGAAATCAGTGATGACGAATTGCTGACATTGGTACAAAAACAGACTTTTAAATACTTTTATGATTTTGCACACCCGGCAAGCGGTATGGCCCGTGAGCGCAATTCATCGGGTAACACAGTAACAACCGGCGGTTCAGGGTTTGGAGTAATGGCATTGATAGTTGGAATGGAACGTGGTTTTATTACACGAAACGAAGGAATCACCCATTTGACTAAAATTATCAATTTCCTCGAAACTGCCGATCGTTTTCATGGTGCCTGGTCACATTGGATTAACGGGAATACAGGTCATGTAATACCTTTTGGCACAAAGGACAATGGAGGTGATTTGGTTGAAACAGCGTTTATGGCACAAGGATTAATTGCTATGCGTCAATACCTTAATCCGTCAGTAACTGTAGAAAAATCCTTGATTGACAGAATTACAGCCTTGTATAATGGAATTGAATGGGACTGGTATACCCGTGGCGGACAAAATGTGCTTTACTGGCATTGGTCACCCACTTATGCCTGGGATATGAATTTCCAGCTCCAGGGATATAACGAGACGCTCATAACCTATGTAATGGCGGCAGCTTCTCCTACCCATACCATTCCAAAAGTGGCATATACACAGGGATATGCACGCAATGGCGCCATAATAAACGGAAAGTCATTTTATGGATATGTTCTCCCGGTGGGTTATGACTATGGCGGACCTTTGTTTTTTGCCCATTATTCCTTTTTGGGACTCGATCCGAGGCACCTGTCAGATGCTTATGCAAACTACTGGACACAAAACGTGAATCATTCCCTGATTAATTGGTCGTATTGTGTAGCAAATCCCAAAAAATACTCCAACTACAATGCATTCTGCTGGGGACTTACCGCCAGCGATATGCCAGCCCCTGACTATTATGGAGCAAGCGAGCCTACCAGGGACAAGGGCACCATTGCTCCTACGGCTGCAGTATCATCACTACCATATACTCCCTTACAATCAATGAAAGCCATACGTTATTTTTATTATATCGTTGGCGACCGTTTATGGGGGGAGTACGGTTTTCATGATGCGTTTGATGTAACCGACAAATGGTGGGCCGATTCATACCTGGCTATTGACCAGGGGCCTGAAGTGGTGATGATCGAAAACTACCGTACCGGGTTAGTCTGGGATCTTTTTATGAGCGCCCCGGAAGTACAGGCGGGACTAACCAAATTAGGTTTCAGCTATAGTAAATAACAACAAATGAGATGATTGCAAAACCGTTACTTCTTTTTTCGATTTTGCTGGCCGGCCTCCGGCTTTGTGCCCAGGATTTACAGTTATACCGCACCGAATGGTTCAACCCGGCCCTGAGTGCGCATACCTACTGTAATCCAATGGACATTGAATATACATTATAGTGTTTAAACAACAATTCCGTGTAAACTCTATATTTGCATAACTGTAAATACCGCTAATAAATACGATTTCAGGAGAATGGATAAAGGAGCTGTTTATTATTTTGCCATCGAAGCCCTGAACGAAAACGGGGTTTCCGAAAGGAGTAATACTATCCGGGTTGAATAGCTATAAAAAATGAGCATTTTTGAGATACAATCTGCTTATCGGTTTGGCTATTTTCTCAACTATTCTTTAGTGCCTCCACAACTTTAAAACTGAAAATAAAAGCGAATTATAAAAATTATCAAGATGACCTGATGCTAAATCGGCTTCATTACCAGGCTTTTAAATTTGGAAGGCGAAAAATTTTCTCCAGGCCAAAATGCAAATGCAAACATTCCAATGATAGATATCCTGAAAATGACAAGAACATACTTACATTGAAAAAATCAAATTTATATGAAACTTAAATCCGTCCTTTTATTTTGTATTCTGATCATGGTCAACATGCTGCTTTTTGCCCAGGCGAAACCATCATCCGGTGATCAGAAGATGAAAATTTTTGTTGATGCACTAATGAAAAAAATGACTCTTGATGAGAAAATAGGTCAGTTAAACCTTCCCGCATCAAGTGATCTCGTTACCGGGAGTACTGCCAGTACTGATATCGGGAATAAAATTAAAGAAGGCAACGTCGGAGGTTTGCTGAATGCAAAATCCGTAACAAAAATCCGTAAATTTCAGCAAATAGCCGTGGAAGAAAGCCGCCTTAAAATTCCATTGATTTTTGGACTGGATGTAATACACGGGTATGAAACCATATTCCCTATTCCGCTTGCACTTTCCTGCAGCTGGGACATGCCTTTAATTGAGCAATCGGCCCGGATTGCTGCCAATGAAGCCAGTGCCGACGGAATCTGCTGGACCTACTCGCCCATGGTTGATATCTCCCGCGACCCTCGCTGGGGGCGCGTTTCCGAAGGTGCCGGTGAAGATCCTTACTTAGGTTCGCTGGTTGCCGAAGCCATGGTAAAAGGATACCAGGGCGATGATCTGACGAAAAACAATACCATTATGGCATGTGTAAAACATTTTGCCTTGTACGGTGCTGCCGAAGCCGGTAAGGATTATAATACAGTTGATATGAGCTATGTGCGCATGTATAACGAGTACCTCCCTCCATACAAAGCCGCCGTTGATGCAGGCGTAGGAAGCGTGATGAGCTCGTTCAATGAAATTAACGGCATACCCGCTACCGCCAACAATTGGCTTTTGACTGATTTGCTCCGTAAACAATGGGGATTCACCGGCTTTGTGGTAACCGACTATACAGCAGTTAACGAACTGATAAATCATGGTATCGGGAAGGATCTGAAAGATGTATCTGCACTGGCCCTGAATGCAGGTATTGATATGGATATGGTTGGCGAAGGTGTACTCCTTAATGCAAAGCAACTTATAAAAGAAGGTAAGATATCCGTGAAAACAATTGATAATGCCTGTCGGCTGGTACTGGAAGCAAAATACAAATTAGGCCTTTTCGACGATCCATACCGTTACCTGAGCGACCAGAGGGCTAAAACAGAAATCCTTACTCCCGAAAACAGGTTAGCTGCCCGGACTGCTGCCGAACATTCAATGGTATTGCTCAAAAACGATAATCAGCTGCTTCCTCTCGATCCGTCAAAAAGCATTGCACTTATTGGTCCGCTTGCAGATATCAGGCCCGATAAAACCGGCAGCTGGCAACCTGCAGGCAACCAGGAAAACGCAACAAGTGTGCTGTCGGGTGTTAAAAAATTACTCGGAAATTCAGATAATGTATATTATGCCAAAGGCTGTAACCTGCTGACTGACAGGGATTTTTTAAGCCGGATAAATGGGAAAGCATCGGTCGACAGCCGTACTGATGATGAAATGATTAGTGAAGCCTATAATGTTGCCTCACAAGCCGATGTGATTTTAGCCGTGCTTGGCGAGCCATCCGGATTTAACGGCGAAGCATCATCAAGAAGCGAAATTGGCATACCCGGCCCGCAGCTCGATTTATTAAAAACCCTTCTGAAAACAGGCAAACCGGTTATTCTTGTCATTATAAGCGGCAGGCCCCTGACGCTTGAATTTGAAGCAGCTAATGTTCCGGCAATATTACAGGCATGGGATGCAGGCACCGAAACAGGAAACGCAGTGGCTGACGTATTGTATGGCAAGTATAATCCATCAGGGAAATTAACCATGACTTTCCCGGTAAATGTGGGACAGATCCCGATTTATTACAACCACAAAAACACGGGGCGCCCTTTAGTTGATAAAAATGACAAATACCTGAGCCGATACCTGGATGTTTCCAACGAACCGCTTTTCCCTTTTGGCTTTGGTTTGAGTTACACCACTTTCAGCTATTCGGATATGATACTTGATAAGCAGAAAATAAAATCAGACGGAACTTTGAATATCTCTGTAAAGCTTACCAATACAGGTAAATACGATGGATCCGAAGTTGCACAGCTCTATATCCGCGATTTGGTTGGAAGTATTACACGACCGGTAAAAGAACTTAAAGGATATCAAAAGGTATTCCTGAAAGCCGGTGAAAGTAAAACGCTAAATTTTACGCTAACTACTAACGACCTGGCCTTTTACAATTCCGATCTGAAATTTAAGGCTGAACCCGGCGATTTTAAAGTATTTGTAGGAACCAACTCGGCAAGTTATTTGGAAGCATCGTTCGAATTGATTAAATAATTACTTTTACCGGACAAGTAGATTCAGTAAAGTAATAATTCTGAAAAAGAATGGTTCGGAATCAAGCCTTACCATTCTTTTTTATCTTTTAAGATATCAATGATGATTGAACTTTCAGAAGACGATCTTACACTTTATTCCGGATTTAAGGTTACATCGGCCGAGACGGATATGTTTAACCGTATCCGCGCCGGGGCATTGGTTAACCTGCTGATACAGTCAGCCATCAATTCGTCCGAAAGGCTGGGATTTGGTTTAAAAGGACTGAAAGAACAACAGCTGTTCTGGGTACTTAGCCGTCTCACGGTTGAGATCTACAACCCGTTGAAATGGCAGCAGGAAACAGAAGTTGAAACCTGGCCCAAAACAATTGAAGGCTTGCTTTACATGCGCGATTACATTGTCAGGGACCTGGAACAGAATATTATTGCCCGTGCTACCTCGGGCTGGCTGGCTATTGATGCGGCAACTAAAAAGCCTAAAGTGATCGATGGACTGCAGCGCGAATTGTTTGTTCATCTTAAAGAGAAACATGGCATCAATGAGGCTCCCGAAAAACTCACATCAACCCATGAGGGTGAGGAATTCACAATTAAATCAGGGTATTTTGACATCGATGTGAACCGGCATGTGACTTCAACACGCTATATCGACTGGATGATGGATACTTTTTCGGTTGATTTTCATGATAAGAATTTCCCGAAAAGGATTTCAGTTAATTTCATGAAGGAAACCATGCCTGGTGACACAATCAAAATTATACGAAATAATTCGCTGGATTCCCAATACTGTTTTGAAGGGACTAACCTGTTAAATAAAACGGTAGCTTTCAGGGGGAAAATAGATTTCTAATTTAAAAAAAATCTACCTGTCGAGCCATTCCTTAAAATCCTGTACTCTTTCACGGGCTACTATTATTTCGTCATCGTTTATTCCCTCTATTTTCAACCGCAACCGGCTGTTAGTCCATGCCACAATATTAGTGCAAGCCTGTATGGAAACAATATATTTGCGGCTTATCCTGAAACAGACTGCTGGATCCAGGAGATCCTCCAACTGATCAATGGAATAATCGATAGTGTAATCTCTGTTAGATGTGGTATGGATAAAGGTGGCTTTTTCGAGGCTGTAGAAAGCCATTATTTCCTCAATCGGAATACTTTTAATTTTATCACCTACCTTAACCATAAACCTCGATTTATAGGTTTTGGAATTTGCAGCGTTACTGATGGATAATAACTTTTCAAAGGCCAGGGAAGGTGAAAATATTCTAGTTTTTTCAATGGCTTGCTTCAGCCGATCCTCTTCTACTGGTTTTAAAAGGTAATCGATTCCATTGGTTTTAAATGCTTCGATAGCATAATGATCGTATGCCGTGGTAAATATGATAGGACATTTTATTGTTACCTGCCCGAAGATCTCGAAACTCAGTCCGTCGGCAAGTTGAACATCAGAGAATATTATATCAATTTCGGTATGTGCAGCCAGAAAAGGAACCGCATCGCGAACTGACTCAAGTTTGGCCAAAATTTTCATTTCGGGCGCCACTTTTTGTATCAGCCGCTCAAGGTAATTCGCAGCACGCGCTTCATCTTCAAGTATAACTACATTCATTTTTGCGAGACTTTTAAAATGGGTACTCGTACCTGGAACTTTCTGTCCGAATTACTCACCTCTATCTGCCTGTCAGTAAAATAGCTGAATTGCTGAATGATATTTTTCAGGCCGGTGTTTTTTGAATCCTCCCCTACTTTTTTTATACGCAGTGAATTTACAACTTCCAGGTAGGAATCGTTGCGGAAAATATGGATTTGCAGGGGAAAAGCCTCTGAAACTTCATTGTGCTTTACTGCATTTTCGACCAGCAATTGCAATGTCATCGGAACAATCAACTCATCCGGTGCAGCTTCCAGGTCTATTTTCAGATCCAGCTTTTCCTCGAACCTGGTTTTTAAAAGATAGATATAGGAATGCATAAATTCAATCTCATCCTTCAGAGGCACCAGTTCCTTGTCGCGGCTATCAAGCACATACCTGAATAACCCGCTCAGCTGGTTAATAAATTTTACAGCCATGGCCTGGTCGGCATAAACCAGGTCGCTCAGCACATTAAAACTATTGAAAAGAAAATGAGGATTAATTTGGTTTCGTAAAGCTTCGTACCGGTAAGCCATCATTTCGGTATTGAGCTCCTCAGCTTTGGCAACCGCCTTTTTCCACGCTTTGAAAAATCCTATGGCTGTAAATATCAGCGAAATATTAAATGATATCGCTACAGTTATAAAACTTGAAGTAGAAACAAAGTCCCAGCCTTCAGGAGGTAATGAACCATATTTAAGGTAATACATAATGTATTTTACCGAAAGGAAGGCCGTAACCGAATAGATAACCAGTATGCCAATACCCAGGATAGACCGCAAAACCGGTTTATCTTTCCATTTTATTTTACGGTCGAGAAGATTGTTGATTAAAGCAGCTCCGG
Source organism: Bacteroidales bacterium (assembly GCA_038250985.1). Lineage (GTDB taxonomy): Bacteria > Bacteroidota > Bacteroidia > Bacteroidales > UBA4417 > UBA4417. The sequence goes on along the minus strand of JBBSBT010000095.1, from coordinate 1,153 downwards.
TCCATTGGGTGAAGGTAATCGAAAATGACCATAACAAGTAAAAAAGAAAATCCGGAACATTTGTAAATGGTCCGCTCGTGAAAAGGAAAAGAATCAAAAAGCTCAAAACCAGGTTAGCCAGTAGAAATTGCAGGATTGTGAAGGGTTTTACAAGTTCGCGGATAAATTTCATAACAGATAGCGGTTAGATGGGTTAAAGATAAGGGTTCTGTTGAATAGTTAGTTACATTCGTTTTCCGATAGTTCAGAGTTGAGTGAAAACAGAAGAATATCCGAAGTGTCAGACACCCTTCAGGTATGTAGACACTTCGGTTTCACTAACTTTCCAGGCATTACTTACCTGATTTACATTGTTCCACAATTTGTGCCACCTGCTCCTTGCCCCATCCCGGGTAAAGCGGCGATCTCACTTTATAATTGTCCCAGTTTGCAAGTAAATCGGAAGCCTGCGGGCAAAATTCTTTGGGGTCTTTGCCAAAATACTGTGCACTACCCATATCGTTGCGTAACTTAATAAATTTAGCCCTGGGATTATTGGCATCTAAACCCAAAGCCTTTCCTACAGCCTGTGCCGAAAGAGCGCTATATTTCTGGCCGCGTTCCATCGGATTTACAATTAATCGTGCGGAATAGAACAGTGACTGCAAAGCGTAAACCTCGGATTCCTTAGGTGCCAGCTCAATCATTTTTGTGATCGATTTTTCAGCTTCATCCAGGTAAGAATCTTGTTTTGCTTCATCAGGATCCATGAAACTCATCAGGATGTAGCAGTTTGCATGGTAATACAAGGGAAGCCATTCAGTTTTTTCAGCATCGGCAATCAGGCTGAATCGGTTTCCAAGTGCCTGGTAATCGTCGACGGTTTTGCAGCTTGCATATTGTCCTAAGGCTTCGCCCATGGCTTTGTTAAATTCCTGGTTCTGTGTCATTCCGGCAAAACTGGCTAAAAGAATTGTTACTGTTAGAAGAGTTGTTTTCATATTTGTTTGGTTTTAGATTGGTTTTTAATTAGTTACGGGTGCAGCGATTTCCAGTCGCTGATATTTATTTATTTCGGCATTCTTATTTCGGGTGCAGCGATTTCTAATCGCTGATATTTATTTATTTCGGCATTCTTATTTCGGGTGCAGCGATTTCTAATCGCTGATATTTA